>JACMOK010000084.1 GCA_014378065.1 Flavobacterium sp. | reverse complement strand
GGAGATCATTTGTGCATCTACAACACTTTTTTCATGGGCTGATAATTTAACCTGGGCGTTTCCAAAAAATCCAAATAACATTGTGGCGCATAAACCTAAAAATAATTTTTTCATGGTGACTAATTTTAATTTGTTAAACAAAGATTGATTTTTTACAAATTTTCTCGAGGATTTGTTACTGTAAAACTACTACTGTAAAAAGTTTTGGCATTCTAGTTTTTCTGTACATACTGTTAAAAAATTTGGCTTATTTTTGTATGCTAATCTTTTTCATCAATCACACCCAATGAGGACACTTGTAATAGGCGACATACATGGTGGTTTGCGCGCGCTGCACCAGATTCTGGAACGAGCCAACGTTACGCAGCAGGATCAATTGATTTTTCTTGGTGATTATGTAGATGGTTGGAGCCAGTCGCCGCAGGTTTTAGATTTTTTAATTGAGTTGCAAATTTCACACGACTGCATTTTTTTGCGTGGCAATCACGATGAACTCTTATCAGAATGGCTAGACGAAAGCAAAGACAATCTGATGTGGTACAATCATGGCGGCGAAGCAACGGTGCTGGCTTACGCGAAAGTGAATGCCCAAACAAAGCAAAAACACATCGCCTTCTTGCAAAATTTGAAAGACTATCACCTAGATGACCAAAACCGATTGTTTGTTCATGCTGGATTTACCAATATGAACGGCGTAAAATATGAGCACTTTTCAAAAATGCTTTACTGGGAACGCACCTTGTGGGAAACGGCATTGGCATTAGATCAAAGTATCAAAATTGGCGATTTGTCGTATCCAAAACGCTTTACCCTGTACAAAGAAATATATATCGGCCATACTCCAGTAACCCGAATCAATAAAACCAAACCCGTCCAAAAGGCAAATGTTTGGAATATTGATACGGGCGCGGCGTTTCAGGGACCATTGACCATTCTTGATGTCGATACCAAAACATTTTGGCAAAGTGAGCCCTTGCCGTCGTTGTATCCCTATGAAAAAGGCAGAAATTAAATTTATTAGACTATTTTTGTTTCATAAAATTAAATTAAAAACATATGAAAAAATGGATGGCCCTCATGGTATTGTGTTCTGTAAGTTTTGCACATGCACAAGCCTATAAAGGAAAAGGAGATAAAAAAGCACAAGTGGGCGTAAGTGTTCAAAATGGCGGAACCGGAATTCACGTTTCTGCCGATTTTGGCTTGGGAGAAAACGTCTCTTTGGGCTTGGCTGCCACTTATTTACTAGCGTCTGACAATTACAGTGCTTACAATGAGACGATTTATGTTACGCAAGAGCCAAATTTTATAGATCGGTTTGATTTAAAGGCCCGTTTTAATGCCAATTTGGGAAATGTTTTTAAACTCAATCCTAAGATGGATATTTACCCTGGTTTGGATTTAGGACTGCGTAATTTTGGGGCGCATGTCGGATTTCGTTATTTTTTTACAGATGGCTTTGGCGTGTATGCGGAGGCAGGCGTTCCAATCGCAAAATATGACAAGCATATTGAAGGACTCGAGCGTTACAACAATCAATTTGTGATGAATATTGGTGCTTCGTTTAATTTGCAGTAAACACGTTGCTGTTCCCTTAAAAAACAAAGAGCCGAAATTATTTTCGGCTCTTTGTTTTTTAAGGGAATACTTTTTTAACGGACGTTAGTTTGTTTTACAAATCAAATTTGATCCCTTGTGCCAGCGGAAGGCTTGCGGTGTAATTGATCGTGTTGGTCTGTCTTCTCATGTAAATTTTCCATGCATCAGAACCCGATTCGCGTCCGCCACCCGTTTCTTTTTCACCGCCAAAGGCACCACCGATTTCAGCTCCTGAAGTTCCTATATTGACATTGGCAATACCACAATCAGAGCCCGTTACCGAAAGGAAACGTTCTGCTTCCCGCAAATTGTTTGTCATTATTGCTGAAGAAAGTCCTTGTGCTACCCCATTTTGAGCGTCGATTGCATTTTCTACTTCACCCGAATATTTTAATAAATATAAAACCGGAGCAAAAGTTTCGTGTTGTACGATTTCAAAAGAATTGTTTGCCTCAGCGATGGCTGGTTTTACATAACAGCCACTTTCGTAGCCTTCGCCCGAAAGAACACCGCCTGCCACCAAAATTTTTCCGCCCTCGGCAACCACTTTTGTTAAAGCCTGATTGTACATTGCTACAGCATGGATATCGATTAACGGACCTACGTGATTGTTCTGGTCTAAAGGATTTCCTATTTTTAATTGGCCATATGCCGAAACGATGGCGTCTCTTACTTTATCATAAATGCTTTCGTGAATAATCAGCCGGCGCGTTGAAGTGCATCGTTGACCTGCAGTTCCTACAGCCCCAAATACCGCTCCGATCACGGTCATTTTTATGTCGGCATCCGGCGTTACGATAATGGCATTGTTGCCGCCTAATTCTAATAGTGATTTTCCAAGTCGCCCTGCCACAGTTTGGGCCACAATTTTGCCCATTCGGGTCGACCCGGTGGCAGAAATTAAAGGAACTCTTTTATCAGCCGTTAACAGTTCACCGATTTTATAATCGCCGTTGATCAGGCACGAAATTCCTTCTGGTAAATTATTTTCTTTGATAACTTGGGCAATGATGTTTTGGCAGGCTATGCCACAAAGTGGTGTTTTTTCGGAAGGCTTCCAAACGCAAACATCTCCAGAAATCCAAGCCAATGCCGTGTTCCATGCCCAAACGGCTACCGGAAAATTGAATGCTGAAATAATACCCACTACGCCTAACGGGTGGTACTGCTCATACATGCGGTGTCCGGGACGTTCGGAGTGCATTGTCAGGCCGTGCAGTTGCCTAGATAATCCCACTGCAAAATCGCAGATGTCTATCATTTCTTGTACTTCGCCATAGCCTTCTTGGAGTGATTTTCCCATTTCATAAGAAACAAGTTTGCCTAATGCTTCTTTGTTCTGCCGTAATTTTTCGCCAAATTGACGCACGATCTCTCCACGTTGCGGCGCGGGCATGATTCGAAAGGTTTTAAAGGCTTCGGTGGCGGTTTGCATTACTTTTTCATACTCGGCAACGGTAGTGGTTTTTACTGAAGCGATTAATTGTCCGTCGACTGGGGAGAAACTTTCTAGAATGGGTCCTGAAGAAAAATGGTTTATACCTGTGGAAGTGCCTTCGTTAATGGCTTTAACGCCGAGTTGTGCAAGTGCTTCCTTCATTCCGAATTGGTCTGCTATTGTTGTCATTTTATATTTTAGAATTATAGTTTAATATAGATTGCGGTGTAAATGTATTATTATTATTTGGATTGCAAGGATGTGAAATGGATGCTTCAACGGCAGATGAATTAAGAAGTTTGAGGTTACTGCAGCCTAGCCCTGATGGAAAGCGGCATCCTTTGACTGCCTTCTTCAGGCGGTTAAAGATAGAGCGGACAGCAGGAATGGCTTCTAAAAAAAAGCATTTACTGATCTAAATTTCTGTATTTTAAGAGGTGTATTTCGGGTCAGATTCCATCACCGTACCACATTTTTTGCAGGTTCGCAATGGCAAGGAACGGTAAAAATGTTGGTAATGTGGCAGGAAATCGGTCTCTATGTCGTTCAATTCAAAGTATACTTCGTGGAGTTTGTGATTACAGTTTTCGCAGAACCACAACAGTCCATCGCTGTAGCCTTTGCCAGCGCGTTTCCGTT
Source organism: Flavobacterium sp. (assembly GCA_014378065.1). GTDB lineage: Bacteria > Bacteroidota > Bacteroidia > Flavobacteriales > Flavobacteriaceae > Flavobacterium. Next base: position 64,839 of record JACMOK010000084.1, on the reverse strand, counting down.
CAATTACTAGGCCTATCGAATTTTCGGAACGGATGGGAGAATGGGGTGTTTTTGCCGGATGAAGATACATATCGCCGGCGTGGAGTTCTAATTCATGGCGCTGGTTGTTTTCTTGAACCAGCACTTTAATGCTGCCTTCGAGTTGGTAAAACAGTTCTTCGGTTTCGTTGTAATGATAGTCTTTTCGGGCATTCGGACCCGCAACAACCATCACAATATAATCTTGAGAATCGACGTAAATGTTTTTGTTTCCGACCGGTGGTTTGAGTAAGTGTCTGTTTTGATCAATCCACTGATTGAGGTTGAAAGGTTTGGAAATCGGCATGGTTATAATTTTAAGGCTAATTTACAGAAAATAAAAAAGGTTAGCGTGAACCAACCTTTTTATATTTTTTATTTCGCTTCTTTAATGAGATAAATGAAGGCGGGAAGGTGATCGCTAAATCCGACAAAGGTAGAACTGCTTCGCAACGGATACCCTTTATACTGGCCGGTGGTGGTAATCATAAATGGTTTTCGGCAAATGCCTGCTTTCCAATACCTATAGGAAGAATAATCTTCCCTTATCAAAGGCTCCGTCATGAATAGCTGGTCGAAAATATCTCCTGCATCTCTATAATACAAAGTCGAATCACCTTTTTTAAACATCTTTTCTGAAGGATTATAAATACCTAAAGGCGGTACATCTTTTTTATTTTCTTTTGCATTTAAGACTTTTTTCAAACTGTTGTTTAATGGCCCGTCGTTTAAATCGCCCATGCTAATAATTTTAGCATTGGGGTTAATTTTCTGAAGTGAGTCTATAATTTTAAGATTTAGCGCGGCTGCTTTTTCTCTTAAAAGGCTGCTAATTTTTTCGCCACCTCTGCGAGAAGGCCAGTGGTTCACAATAAAGTGCATTTCCTCACCATCTAAAAATCCGCTAACTAAAAGTTGGTCACGGGTATAGATTCTTTTGCTTTTTTCTGTATGTTCTACTTTGTCGTCTGTTGAATCTTCCGCATCCTTTTTATCTGCTTTCTTCTCTTTAACTGCTTTGGTATCCGTCTCATAAATGTATAACGGAATGTTGGCGTAGCTGGTAGGCTTGAAATGCTTTTTTTGATAAATTAAACCAACGTCAATGCCTCTTTTGTCTGGTGATTCAAATTCGACCACCCCATAATCATACTTACTCAACTGGGGATCTTTGACGAGGTCTTCTAAAACGCTGCGGTGTTCGATTTCTGACAACCCAATTACAACTGGAGCGTCTTTGTTTTCGCCATCTCCAATTTGCGCTAAAACGCGTGCAATGTTGTGTATTTTTGTGTAGTAATATTTTGAGCTGTAAACCCACTCATCATCTCGAGTTTTAGGATCATTGATTGTATCATAAAAATTTTCTGTATTATAAAATGCTACAGTCTGCAGTATATAATTTTTTTTCTGGGATTTGGCGCTTCCCATTGCGAATAGCACAAATAAAAGGGCGATAAAATTTCTAATTCTCATAAATAGTATATTAATTTAATGTCAAGTTTAACATAAACTTAGCAGCAAAAGTAATTAATATTAATTAATTAGGTACATTTGCGACCGTTAAGAAATTATTATTCCTTTAAAAAGACGAATTAATTTAATTTTATTTATGAAAAAACTTGTTATTAGTACCTTATTTGTCATGCAGGTTGTTTTTGCTTTTGCGCAGACAGGTACCGGAGTTACTGGGAAAGTTGTGGATTCTAAAACACAAAAAACATTACAGAACGTAATTGCTACAGTTCAAAACACAAATCTAACCCAAACCACAGATTTGTTGGGAAAATTTATCTTCACCGATGTCGCTGTGGGCAATCAGTTGTTGCTGATTAAAAGTCAGGGGTACAAGGACCAACTGCTTCCAATTGAAATAGTTGCCGGAAAAATTTTGGATTTGGGTATTGTTGTATTTGATGAAGATATCACCCAAGAACAGCAAAATAGTTTGACCGTGATTTCAGACAGTGATCTGGGAGACGAAGGTAACAGTTCGGAGAGTACAACTAGTTTGTTACAGTCTTCTAGAGACGTGTTTTTGCAAGCGGCGGCGTACAATTTCGGACAAGCCCGATTTAGTGTTAGAGGAATTGATAACGAATACTCTAATGTGATGATTAATGGAGTGTCTATGAATAGAGTGGCTGACGGAAGACCACAATATGGAGATTGGGGTGGTTTGAATGACGCAACGCGAAATCAAGAATTTACAAATGGATCTGCACCCTCTGATTACGTGTTTGGTGGGATTGCTGGAACACAGGAAATTAACACCAGAGCCTCTTTGTATAGACCCGGAACTAGACTCTCATTTTTAAATACCAATACAAATTACAGCTTCAGAACCATGGGTACTTATGCTTCAGGCATGAAAACAAATGGGTGGGCTTTTGTAGTATCTGCCAGCAGACGTTGGTCACAGGAAGCTTATTTTGAAGGGACAAATTACAGCGCCAATTCGGCGTTCGCAAGTGTCGAAAAGAAAATAAATGACAAACACAGTTTGAATTTCACATCTATTTTCGCTCAGAATAAAAGGGGGAAAAATTCTCCTAATACAGACGAACAGAATGATTTAGTAGGTTTTAAATACAATTCCTACTGGGGAATTCAAGATGGTCGCAGAAGAAATTCTAGAATTAAAAAGACCGAAGAACCCATGCTAATGTTAACACATTTTTGGAAAGTTAGCCCTAAAACAAACCTGAATACGACTGTTTCTTATCAACTTGGAGAAATTGGAAACAGCCGTTTGGATTATATGAAAGCGAACAATCCAGATCCTACCTATTATACCAACTTGCCAAGTTATCCCGTCAATCGGTTTTTTAATGGTATTTATGTCGGAAACAGCATTGCCAATTTGGCCGCAGCCGATACCTTACGAAAAAACTTTATTGCCAATCACCAATTGGACTGGACCGGAATTTACACTACAAACGCCAAAAGTATTGCTAACGGCAGTAGAATTGTATTATATGAAGACCGAAATGATGAGAATATTGCTACTATTAATAGCAACTTGTCTACAAGCTTATCCGACAATATTTTTATGAATGCCGGTGTTAATTATTTGGATTCTAGAACAAAGAATTTTAAAAATATGTTGGATTTACTGGGCGGAACTTTTTACACAGACATCAATACTTTTGGACCGAACTTTGACCAACAACAATCTGACTTAAACAATCCATCTAGAAAAGTCAAAGTTGGTGACAAATATGGTTACAACTATAATATTAATGTAACCAAATTGGATGCCTTTACCCAATTTAAGTTTACATACAAGAAATTTGACTTCTATTTAGCCCAAACATTTTCACGCTCAATTTATCAGCGTGAAGGTCTGTATAAAAATGGCTATTATCCGAACAGTTCTTTTGGCAAGAGCGAGAAACTCAGTTTTGATAATTTTGGTTTCAAAGGTGGTCTAACCTACAAAATAACTGGTAGACAGTACCTTGATTTCAATGGAATCTACATGAGTAAGGCTCCTAATACCAAGGATGTGTTTCCAAATGCTAGAGTAAATAATTCTATTACAGAGGGCATTACAAACGAAACTATCAGAGGCGTTGATGTGAGTTATATTATAAAAGCACCAAAGTTTAAGGCGCGTTTCACCGGTTATTTTTCCGAAACTTTAAATTCTACAGATATCAATTTCTATTATGCTGACGGATTGGGCGGAAATACTAGCGCGTTTGTATCAGAAATTGTTACGGGAATCAACAAGAAAAATAGAGGTATTGAAACAGGCTTAGAGTACCAATTAACCTCTACTTTAAAAGTAACTGGTGTTGCTGCTTATGGCGAATATACGATCACAAACAATCCTGAAGTGAGTTTAACCAACGATGCTACGGCAGCGTTAACACCGTATGGCAAAGCCAATTTAACGGGTTATAAACAGGCGGGTATGCCGCAGCAAGCCTACTCTGTTGGCATAGAATATCGCGATCCTAAATTTTGGTGGATTGGTGCAAATGCCAACTATTTATCGGATAATTATCTTGATGTTTCTGTGATTAAAAGAACAGATAACTATTACGCCCCTGTAAACAATGGAGAAGTAACTATTGATCAAAATTTAGCCAACAAATATTTAAAGCAAGAAAAATTTGATTCGCTCTTTTTGTTTAATTTAGTGGGAGGAAAATCTTGGAGGATTGCGCGCCAGTATACTTTGGGGTTATTTGCAAATGTAAATAATGTCTTAGACCTTAATTACAAAACCGGTGGTTTTGAGCAATCTCGAGATGCTTCTTACCAGCAAGATTTCCAAGACCATCAAAGTAACGGACCAAGTGTCTTTGCTCCAAAATATTTTTACGGCTATGGTAGAACGTACTCCGTAAACATTTATTTAACCTTTTAAAATTTAAGCGTTATGAAAAATAAAATAAAATTAGTATTAATTGCGTCATTCACGGTTGGTTTAATGTCAAGTTGTGTCAAAGAAGACTTTGCTGCGCCTGTAATTGCAGATTGCGTTGATTCAGGATTAGCAAAAACCAAAGAAGTGTCGGAGATTTATCCGCTAGGAATTAATCCCTCGGGCAACCCTTCCAATTCTCCAACCTACACCTCTGATGATATCATCGAAGGCTATGTAATCTCTAGTGATGAAGGTGGTAATTTTTACCAAAGCATGTATATTCAACCAACTGATGGTTCGAAAGGATTTAACTTGTCAGCAGAAGTAAGAAACATTTACACCACTATTGAACCGGGCAGAAAAGTATTCTTAAAATTAAAAGGGCTAGCTTTCGCAAACTCCCAAGCTTTTGCAGTAGGTTTGATTTTTGGAGCTCCTCCAACAGCGCAGTACGCTGTCGACAGACTGGCTGCCCTAAGTGTTAAGAACTATCTTATACCATCATGCGATGTGGTTAGCGAAGAAACGATTGTTCATAAGAATTTAACCATCGCGCAATTGACAAGCAATGATACTTACCTTAACACGCTTGTAGAATTGGATGCTGTTCAATTTAATGATGCTACGGCTGGAGGAACATATGACACCGATAGAACTGACACCTCTGACTCCAATACTTACATCACTGATGGTACTAACGAATTAGCAATCAGAACCAGCAGGTATGCAAACTTTGCAGGTTTTAAAACGCCAACAGGCAACGGAAAAATAAGAGGCGTTGTGACTAAATACAATGCTGGTTTTCAACTTGTTTTGAGAACAGAACGAGATGTAGTGATGAACAATACCAGAGTAATATCACCTTCTAACCCTTTAGGCGGTACAAACATTGTGTTTAGCGGAACTTTGATCGAGCCGTTTACAACTTACAATCTTGATACAACCTCGTTTCCAAATTACATCAATGATCAAACTGTAGGCGGGAAGTACTGGAAATTAAAACAATATCCTGCTGGTACTGGAAACAAGTATATTGAGATGTCTTCTTATGTAGGATCTTCCCCTGCCATCCTTGCTAAATCTTATTTCCTTGTTCCGGTTGATTTTACAGCCGCCAATACTTTTACATTCAAAAAAGAAGCAAGATACAATGCTGGTGCGGTGCTCAAAGTATATTATGTCAAAGCAGCCGATTATGTTAATGGATTTATAAGTCCTTCCACCTTTACAGATATTACGACTAGTTTTACGATCACCTATCCTGCAATTGGTGCTTCTGAAAACTCCTTTACTAGTGCTGGCACATACAACATACCAGCAGATTTAACCGGAAATGGTTTCTTTATCTTTGAGTATGTAGGTTCCAAAGTTCCTGTAGTAACTACAACAATGCAGCTTGATGATATTACTATAAATTAATTTTCATAATACTAAATAAAAGAGAGGCTAGCAACAGCCTCTCTTTTGTTTTTACTACTGAAGAACTGATGTTACATCAATCTTAATCGTTTAATGATTCTAAAGGATGTCTATTTGGAATTTGAAGTTGCATTATAGCATTTCAAAAAGAAAGTAACTTTTACAACACAATTAGTTTACAAACAATCCCTACTGATGGCTCTCAGCCTATTGGTTTTAGTATTACCGCTAATTTTAGAGCTTTTGCTAAAGGATTTGTTCCGGGAAGAAAAGCGTACATTAAATTGAACGGATTGTATACTGCTTTTGTAGATGGATCTTTGAAAATAGGTTCATTATACAACGGCTCTATTGGTCGGATTTCTGAAAATGAATGGCAAAATTATATATTCCCATCTGCAACATTAGTAGATGAAAACAGCTTTGTAACAAACTTAAGTTTGGCTGAAGCCGCTAATGATGCATTGCTAAACAGGCTTGTCGAAATTGAAAATGTACAATTTGTTGATGAATCTTTATCAAGAACTTACTATGATGTTGATTCAGGCGGCGGTGCAACCAATCACAATATCATCAGTACAACTGGAGGTGCTACAAAATATTTTAGAGTAAGCAGTTTCGCTCCGTTTTCTAAAAAACAAGTTGCTTCAGGTAGCGGAAAAATCCGTGGTGTAATGACAAAATACGGAAGTGATTTTCAGTTTTTGGTTCGTGACGAAACGGATGTAAAGTTGAATAGTGCCCGGGTGTCTATCCATGCTCCTCTTGGTGGTACCGATATTCAATTTAATGGTTTGTTTTCTGAAGCTTTTACAAGTTACAATTTAAGTACTACAGTTTTTCCTAAATACATCAATGACCAAACTACCGGAAACAGATATTGGCAATTGAAGCAGTATCCAACCGGAACTGGTAATAAATATATTGAAATGTCCTCGTTTGGCGGTGGAGAAGTAACGGCTAAAACTTACTTTTTTGTACCCATAGACTTTTCAGCCGCAAGTACTTTTACCTTCAAAAAAGAAATTCGCTACAACACCGGAGAAGTTTTAAAAGTTTTCTATGTAAAGTCAACCTATTACACAGCGGGCGGCCCTTTAAACTTGGGTTCATTTGTAGACATTACTTCGACGTTTACTTTGGCTTATCCAGCTATCGGATCTTCAGATAATTCATTTACCACAGCCGGGACCTATAACATCCCAGCCACTTTGACTGGTACAGGATTTTTCGTTTTTCAATATTCTGGCACACCAACGGTTACTACTACCATGCAGCTGGACGATATTACCGCAAATTAATTTTTTATATCTTACATATAGAAAGAGGCTAGTGATAGCCTCTTTTTTTAGATGCTACAACAGCGTTGAACATTAAAAACATCAACAACAATTGAAATTTCAAGAGATTTCATTTATAAATGTTGGTGTTTTAATATTCTAGGTTTTCAAAAACAACCACAAACTACAGCAGATTATCCACCGCATTCGGAAGTGCTCATTCGTTTTAACCTAATCCGAAATGGGCATGTGTGGAAGATAATATAGCTACAAATAAGGCGGATCCATCAAAAAACGTTTTATGCTTATGAAATGTAAAAGCCATGATGCTATCTTCTCCGATAAATTTATTCAATAAATCCAAGCAATCATTTACTGTTGTTTTGCAGCATTTCAAGCCGCGTTTTATGATTGATACACACTGGAGCGCTTCTTCACACAAAAACCGCTGTGGGCTGCAGAAAAGATCATTTGAGTAGCTGTTGGCCGAATCTATACCCCGGTATGTTTTTCCCGCTGGGCATGATTTCGTGATGTTACTAAATGCAAACCGAATTAATCATGCGCTTTGTAATGCAAAAAAACCGGGACAAGCCCGGTTTATATTGTAACATGCAATAGTTTTATTTAACAATTAAGAATTCGGAACGCCTGTTTTGTGCATGTTGCTCTTCTGTACAATTCTCCTTGCAATCTACTTTGGGTTCTGTTTCCCCAAAGCCTTTTCCTGAAATTCTGCTCGCGGAAATTCCTTTTGAAATTACATATTGCACCGTAGACTTAGCCCGTCGATCTGACAAACTTAAATTGTAACTGTCGCTTCCACGATTGTCAGTATGCGCTTTGGCCAAAATTACCAGATTTTTATTATTTTTCATGACCTGAACTACTTTATCCAATTCAAATGCACCTTCTTGAGTGATATTGCTTCTGTCAAATTCGAAATAGATTGGCTTTAACAAGATCTCATTTTCAGTAATGATGTTTTCAATAGGTTGCAAGGCAGCATCAACCTTTACCTGCCCGCCTTTATTCGCTGCCACCGGGAAAGTGTTACTTTCATAACCATCTTTTGCCGCTTGGATATTATACGATTTATCGCATTCAACTCTGTAGGTAACCTCTCCTTTTGTGTTGCTCATTTCTGTAGAAATTACGTTTTTCTTATCATCAACTATCGCCACACTTGCATTGGACAAAATAGCGCCAGTTTTAGCATCCGTAACAATTGTAAATACATCAACGCCACAAATAGGCATTGCACCAAAAATATCATCATTTCCGTTTCTGTTCGTAGAGAAAAAACCAAGGTTCTTTGCTTTGTTGAAGGTAAATGAGAAGTCATCTTTCTCGGTATTGACGGGTTTTCCTAAATTGGTTGCTTCGCTACCATTGCTCAAATCGATTTTATAGACGTCGAGTCCGCCGAAACCTTGTTTTCCACTAGAAGCGAAATACAATGTCGAGTTATCATCGGCTATAAACGGAAAGCTTTCCGTGCCTTCTGTGTTGACTTTTTTACCTAAGTTTTCAGGTGTACCGTAACCGCCGTCGGCATTAATCGCAACTTTCCATATATCAACGCCACCAATACTTCCGGGCATATCAGACGAGAAGTAAAGCGTTTTTCCGTCACGACTCAAAGAAGGGTTGCTTGTGGAGTATTCTTTGCTATTGAAAGGCAGTGAGGTAATGTTACTCCATCCGCCGCCGTCTCTAGTGGCTTTAAATAAATTGTTCCTTCCGAGTTTGAGTTTATTTTTTCGATCTCTTTCAAAAGATTTTTCTCGAAAACTATCTCCGCTGAAATAAACCACATTCCCATCTGAACTCATCGTTAACGGACCATCGTGTCGTGGTGAGTTTAAACTGTTTACCGTGGCAGCATTCGTGATAGTGCCATCAATATTATAGTCTGCTTTGTAAATATCTAAGAAAGGTTCATCATTCCAACCATAATCTTTTCTGGCTGTGTTTCTTGCACTTGTAAAATAGAACGCGTTGTCGTATAATACGCCACCAAACTCAGATTTATCGCTGCTGATGTCTAACGATTTTACATCATATAGTTTTTGTTTGTCGAGCAATCGCGGAATGTAATTTGGATTTTCCTTAAACGTTTTGGCTCTTTGATCATTTGGAGACAAAGCGGCAAATTTCTGCATTTGTTTGTTGGATTCTTCATATTTGCCATTCGACTTAAGCATCTGTGCATAGCGATAATAAGTTTCTGCTTCCTGATCTGTTTCTACTGCTTTGGCATACCACTTCGCTGCTTCGGCGGTATTAAACATATTGTAATAAGTATCTGCCAACTGCTTGTATACATAAGGATCAGCTTTCCCCTTTTCTACCAATTTTAAATATTCTTTAGCTGCATCAACGTATTCGTATCTGTTGACTAATTTGTCTGCTTTTTCTGTGTCTTTATTTTGTGCGGAAAGGGCTGCACTTACAATCACAAAACTTAATACTATATATAGATTTTTCATTTTTAGTGTCGCTTTATATGTTAGAAATATCTTGGTGATTGTGATACCTTTTTAGAGAAGTTCAAGTCAAACAATACCATCACCTCATGTGAAGCTGGTGTTGTAATGTTGAGGTCGGAGATAATATGGTCATAAGCATATCCCACTCTTAGACCTGGAGTAATTGCATAATTAACCATGCCGCCAAAACTGTCATCGAGTCTGTAAGTTGCTCCAATTTCAAATTTGTCGAAGAACATCATGTTTAGTGATCCATCAACAGAAAGTGGCGCATTCACCGCCGATTTTAACATTGCGGATGGTTTAAGTTTGGTGTTCGGAGATAGGTCAAACACATAGCCGCCTGTCAAAAAATAGTGAAGGGCCTCGCTTCCAAATTTGCGACCGTTAAAATCAAGATGTGTCGACTTGATCATGTTAGGAACAGAGAAAGCCACATAATATTTATTGGTATAATAAAACAAACCAGCACCAAGGTTAAGAAATGTGTTGTTTTCGTTGCTCGCAAACGCGTCGTCACCCGGGTTGGGTACATTGTAATATACCTTGTCCAATAATCCCACTTTACTGAAAGTTGCTCCTCCTTTCATTCCAAAGGCAAGTTTGTGTTCACCGCCAAGATTCAAGGTGTAAGAGAAATCTGCGAAAACATTATTCTCTTCCACCGGGCCAATTTTATCAGAAATTACAGACAATCCTAATCCTACATTTTTTCCAATCGGACTGTGGATGAAAAAAGTTCCTGTCGATGGTGAGTCTTCGATATTGACCCATTGTTTTCTGTATAAAATTCCACCCGACAACGACTCTTTAGAACCGGCATAAGCGGGGTTTACAACGCTCATATTATACATATACTGCGTGTAGTGCGGATCTTGTTGTGCACTTGCATCTAAAAATGTCATTAACACTATTAATGCCGTAAAAAATATTTTCTTCATGTGTTTATGTTTTGTGTTGTAGAATTGCTGCCCTTGGTTACAGGCAGCAACTCCCTTCAACATTTTTAAATTGTTATTGTTCTCGATTAATGTATATCCATCCTGTTACATTTTCTACACCATCCCGTGCAATAACGTAAAAGTAAGTACCGTCTGGTAGTTCGTTGCCTTTTTCAGACTGACCGTACCACTCTTTACTGTAATTGTTTTTAGTGTAAACAATAGTACCGTAACGATTAAAAATCTCGAGTTTTTTAACATCCAATCCTTCTAAGTCGAAATAGTCATTCAATCCGTCACCACTGTTGATTCCTTTTGGAGAGATTCCTCTTTGAATGGTACAAGAAATACTACTAACCGTCTTTGGCTCCGCAGCAGAACATCCATTGGTAGTCACGGTGGCTTCATAAGTTCCTGAACCCAATTCGCTAACAATTATGGATTGAGTAGAGGCGCTAATCGGCTGTCCGTTTAAAGTCCAACTGTAATTTGCCGCATTCACATCAAAATTGTTTGATGGTACCACCGTTAAGTGGTATTTTAAATCTTGCTCACAGCCGCCTTCAACCGTGAACATAGGAATATCAGTCACTTCAACCGTTAATACCTGGATGCTTGCGCACTGTCCGGCATTAGGGGTAAAAGTATAACTTGATGTGCCAATGATGGAGTTGCTGATGACTGAAGGACTCCATGTACCTACCACTGCCGTTATTGGAGAGGTGGTAGCCAGAATCGGAGCTGTCGCTCCAGCGCAAAACCCAGGAATTGGTGGAAAGTCAGGATCGACACTAGGAATAACCGTTACACATAAGGTTTGGTTTATGGCGCACTGACCAACATTTGGTGTAAACACATAACAACCGTCTGTTGTATTGTCAATAATCGCTGGTGACCACGTTCCTGTAATATTATTAGGTGACACACTAAGCAACGATGGCGCAGCTGTTCCAGAACAAAATGTAGGAATCGCAGCAAAATTCGGAGTTACTGTAGGAGTTACAAACACATTGATGATTTGCGAAGTGGCACATTGTGCGGTGACGATTCCAAAGGAAATATCATCAATCGCAAAATCATTTCCTGAAACATCCAACGTTCTGTCGTAAAGACAAATATCTGCTATCGTATTGGTTCCTGAATTCCAAACATAGGAATACTGAGTCCAATTGCAGTTAGCTGCCCCTGCGGTTGCAGACCCCACTGAACCATTATTGATGAGAACATCAATCACTGCCGGATTGGGTTGCGCTACCGATTGAAGATAATAGCTGAAGGTATAGTTTTGACCTGGAACTACAGGAATGCTTTGACACCACAACCTGTCGTTTCCGCCGTTACTGGTTGAACCATCAACTACCATTTGATTCCCTGAACCAGAAGTATGATCCACACACGCGGCAAATCCAAAGAACCAATCAAAAGGATTTGGAAGCACACCATACGCTTTTTGAATTCCGAAGGAACCTGCGTTAGGGATGTTGCTGTAATCAGAAGTAAATCCTGTATTACCAGCAGAGAAATCGCCGTTGGTTACCAAGTTTGCACTTGGCACAGGAGCACCGTTAGGTGTAAAGGTGTAGGTACCACTAATTGTATTATCGATAACTGTCGGCGACCATGTTCCGGTTACTCCATTTGGTGATGTAGCTAACAGAATCGGTGCCACATCTGATACGCAAAGAACGATTGGAGAGGCAAAGTCGGGAACAGTCTGCGGTTTTATTGTAACACACAATTGCGACGTGGCTGTGCAAGTAAAGACAGCATCGGGTGTAAAAGTATAACATGCCGTACCTGCTACCGAAGGATCAATAGTTGCTGGCGACCATGTTCCTGTGATCGCATTTGTCGATATAGATGGCAGTGCCGGAGCAACATCGTTTAAACAAATGTCTGCAATGGCCGCAAATGTTGGCGTTAACTGAGGGTCAATTGTAACGCACAATTGTGCTGTTGTTGCGCAAGTAAAGATAGCATCAGGTGTAAAAGTATAACATACTGTACCCACAACACTAGTGTCAATACTTCCAGGCGACCAAGTACCGGTAACATCTTCGATAGACGTGGTTGGTAAATTTGGGGCTATTCCATTTTGACAAATATTTGGTATCGAGGCGAAAGTAGGCGTAATTTGACCAATGATGGTAACGTCTAACGTAGCAGCAGTGGTGCAGGGTTGACCAGCATCCGGTGTGAAAGTGAACGTAAAGGTACCTGCTACCGTGGTGTCAATCGCTGGTGGCAACCACGTCCCGGTAACTCCTTCGATAGCGGTTGTTGGTAAGTCTGGAGCAGCGCCATTCAGACAAATATTTGAAATGGCGTTAAACGTTGGCGTAACGGTCGGATTAACGGTGACTGTCAAACTGGTCGGAACCGCACAGGCCTGACCCGCATCTGGTGTAAAATTAAACGTAAACGGACCGGCAACGGAAGTATCTACTATTGATGGAGACCAAGTTCCGGTGATGCCAACTGTATTTGTTGACGTTGTAGGTAACGTTGGTGGCGTTGCACCAACACAAACACTGGCTATCGGATCAAATGTTGGCGTTATTGAATTCACAATTGTAATTGTGAATTGACTTTCGGCCGTACAAGTTCCAGTTTGCGCATAAATATAAACCGTTTGAGTGGTACTGATTACCGTGCCCACAGGTATTACCGTTCCCGAACCAGTTGGTCCATTGGGTTGCGTATAATAAGTATTATTTGCGTTCAATTGGGTCAAAGTGTAACTGATACAATCCGTTACATTTTGACGCGTGTCGGCTACGGCTGCTCCAATAGTTACTGTAAAAGTACTTTCACTAGTACAGGTTCCGGATTGACCATAAATGTATAACTGTTGCGTACCCAAAGTCGTTATTGGAGCGGCAGCATCAATTAATCCTACGCCACCAGTCTGCGAATAATAAGCAAAAGGAGCATTCAAGGTTGGTAAAGTATACGTTGTACATTCACTAACATTGGGTTGAACAGGTGCCTGCCCTATAACTCCAATTGTTACGTTGAAAGATTCTTGATCAGTACAGTTTGGCGTAGTTCCAGACTGAGCGTAAACATAGACCATTTGAGAACTGCTAATCAGGGTATTGGTTATTGGATCAACGCCATTTGGAGATGAAAAATAATTTCCTGCCGTTAAGGCTGGTAATTGATAAGGCGTACAAGAATTTACATCTGTAATCGGCTGAACGTCCACATTATTTACTCGCAATAACACATCAAACGTCTTAGTAAGTTGTGTTCCTCCGCAATTGGAATATACTGCCTGAGCAGTCATGTTGGTCGTTTGCGTAAAACAAACATTGATTGCGGGAGTGCTGCTGTAAAATACACCGTCTTTCAACCAGGAGAAAACCACATTAGAAGGGCCTGCTGGTTTAAATTTCCATGCTTCATTGTGCGCTTCCCATGTTCCCGTATTTCTACCTGGTGGAACATGTGCCTGGCTTCCTGCTTCATTCTGAATTCCGATAAGTCCACTGCCACTATTCCATGTTGTACATGATGTTCTGTCTTGCACATAAACTTCAACAATATTAGAAGTTTCGTATAAAACAACTTGGCTGGTTTGCAAACCTACAGAAGAGCCACAGCTAAACTGAGCTACTTGATAAAAGTTGACCACGAAAGTTCTGCAGGGCGCAGTACCCAATATTTGATAATTGATATTGTGAACCAGAGGTGCAGTTGAAGTGGATGGATTTATATCTTGGTAAACGCCGTAAATCGCATTTCTGATCGGGAACGTCGGACTCGGTATTGTCTGGGTAAATGGCCAGTTACAATAACCTGGTGCAGTTTGCGGGGTAAACGTTAACACTCCATTTGAACCAATCTGAATTGACGGATAATTAACGCCAAAAAAGCAAAAGTTGAAGGGCAACGTAATGGAATTTGACCAAATGTCATCAATGTTTACAGAAACTTCTGTTCCGCCTGTAAATGGAAATGGCGGTGCAAAAGGAATGGCACTGACATTATAGGTTGTAGTATCTCCGGAGTCGGTGTATGTGGCTTCCAAATCTACACAATCGGCAGCACAGTAATCTAAAATACCCGGCACTGTGGTGGTTAGCGCAACATCTACGCTAGCACAAACAGGCAACGATACGATAAAGAAATTGACTGGTCCCGCTGGTGCGCTTATGTCTGTTGAAGAACAAACGCTTCTGACATAAAATTCATAAAACCCTGGAGCTAAACTTCCGAAAAAGGCTTGTGTATCATATGGGGCGGCATCTGTTGGAAGTGTAGTTAAAATATCATGAGGAGCCCCAAGCGGAGGGATTCCAGAACCTACGGGCTGCACATAAATATACCAACTCGTAGCCGTTCCTGCCTCATTCCATGCTAATGTGGCTGCAAGAGAATTGGATCCTACAACACGCAGGTCAATTGGTCGCGGACAAGTGGGTAGTGTCGTAAAGGTAACCGGCCCGGTCAAAATACTTGGACTGTTTACCGAACAAATTGATTGAATGTAAACGTCATACGTGGTATCTGCCAAAAGTCCAGGTGTTAATGGAATCACAAACGGATTACTCGATGTAGTGTAAGTTGGTGTTACACCAGGTGCCTGTCCGGTAGGTACGACATAAATGCCCCACGAAGTGGTTGGTACTCCAGAGCTTGTCCAGTTGATGGTGGCACTGTACGTTCCGATACCAGAAACCGACAAATCTGTAGGTGGTAAACACAATGGGTTAAAACAATCTACTGTTCCTGAATACAAGACAGTGCCAACTAGAGCGGCATTACTTACTGATAAACTGTAAATTGGCTGATTAAAAGTATTCTGTATAGACACCCTAACTTCTCCAGGAAAAGTACCTCCAGCATTCCAAAACAATTCAAATGGAATCCCGTTGCATAATGGAATGCTCACCGTGATCGGCCCCGTTCCAGTTGTAAAGGTTGATCCGATAGTACCCACCACAATGCCATTTTGTTTTATTTGCATCGTTGCCCCATTCCAGCCATCTCCGAAGGAGTCGGATATGGTAAAGGTATAATTACACTGTGTGGAAGGCTGACAAATGGTAGTACACACATTTACTGGACCCGCCCAATTGCTTACTCCGTCTATGGCGCCGCAATCTCCTCTCACATACAGGTCATAGCAAGTACCAGAAGTTAATCCGGTAACAGTATATGGATTGGTGCTGACAGCAGTCCATCCCGTAGTTGAAGGTGTTGGTGGTAAAGACCCCGCTGCCAAAGCTAAGACTTGCCAAGAAGTGGCCGTACCGTTGCTTGTCCAGCTCAATTGCGCGGTGTTTTCAGTTATTGTTGAAACCGCAAGGTTGGTAGGTTTTAAACAAGTAGGAGGCGTACATTCGCCAGTTCCTGTGTAGAGCGTAGCACCTTGCGTTCCAACTCCTGGATCTTTTGTATAAATTATTTCGTCTAAAAAGCTTGTGATTGAAACTCCTACCTCATTGGCAAAAGCACCACCAGTATTCCACACCAATGAAAATGAAACACCATTGCATAAAGGAACGGTTTGCGCTAGCGGATTTTGTCCGTCTGCTTGTGTAGGTCCTGTTAAGGTCGCAACTACGATTCCGTTTTGAAATATACTCATCGTATTTCCGTTCCATCCATCTCCAAAACTATCAACCATGTTGAACGTGTAGTTGCATTGTTGGGTTGGGGAACAGACTGTCGTACAGAAATTGAAAGGGCCTGCCCATGTACTTAAACCATCCACTGGACCGCAGTCAGATCTTACATAATAATCATAACAAGTACCTAATGTCAGTCCTGTGGCATTGTAAGGATTCGTGGCAACAGGTGTTCCTAAAGTTCCTACTGTCGGCGCCGCAGAACCTGCTGGCAACAAAAGTACTTGCCAAGCTGTTGAACTACTATTCCATCCTAATAAGGCAGAAGTTGTGTCAATATTTGAAGCGGTTAAAGCTGTGGGTTTGATACAACTTGGTGGTGTGGTAAAGTTTCTTGGTCCTGACCATAAACTGAAACCGTCGGTGCCACAATCTCCTCTAACATAGAAATCATAACTGGTTTCAGCAGTTAATCCAGTCACCGTATATGGATTGGTTGCTATAGGAGTTCCGGGCGTTCCTGCTGTTGGTGGTGCTGATCCCACTGGCTGTATAATATACTGCCAAGAAGTCGCAGGTCCGTTATTCACCCAGCCCAATTCAACAGAAGTAGCGCTCAAAATGTTCACCGTTAAGGAACTTGGTTTAGGACAAACTGGTCCGGGAGCACACGTTACAGTGGCGGTCCAGCCCTCTCTTGTAACCGAGGTGTCTGTTATAAATTGAAAAGTCAAACTTCCATCTCCGCTGGTGGAGGTAAATGGGCCTGGAATCGCAGTTCCCCAATAAGCTCCTGGTAAAGTCAACTGTCCGTTTCCGGGGGGATTAGCACTCGGAACTTGAGGTGCCGTGATGCTGTTGCCGTCAAAAACGTATAACCCGTCATAATTAGGTTCTGTATCAAAACTGGTAAACGTTACCGTAACGACATCGCCCGGATTGGTGGGGAAAATAGTTACTGTTGAATTCGTACTGTTAGCATACGGCGCAGAAGATCCTCCCGGATCGCTAAAAGTTCCTCCACAAGCGGGCGGCGTAATTTGAGTAGACGCACTGATTGGTCCCGTCCACCGACTTACATCGCCAGGGCCACAATTGGCTCTGACATATAAATCATAACAAGTATCAGAAGTTAATCCTGTGATATTAAATGGATTTGTTGGCGCTGCGATGCCCACATTGGTAATTGTTGGCGCTAATGATCCGCAGGGCAAAGCAATTACTTCCCAAGCCGTTGCGGTGCCAACATTTGTCCATCCTAAAGTAATGGACGAAGAGGTGATGGGCCCGATAACAGGAAAAGTCGGTTGCGGACAAGTTGGTAAAGTACTGAACAAATAAGGTCCTGACCAAATACTAAATGTACCATTGTTACAATCTGCTCTTACCCAATATTGATAATCGGTATCCGGAGCCAAGGGGGTTGCGGTTGGTAATAATGTACTTACAACTAAATTAATATGGTTGTTCGTTTGCGTTCCTGCACCTGTAGGAATTGCTGATCCCGATGGTTGTACAGCAACTTGCCATGATGTAGCAGCACTTCCCGTGGGAATTGCCCATGAAAGAGTAGCACTGTTAGTCGTTATCGTGGTAGCGTTAAGATTTGTTGGCGCCAAACAATTGACATCTTGAATAATTAAATTATAAATGAAAGTCGGCGTAGCTGTGGTTGAGGAAATAACAATATAAATAGTTTGTCCAGCAATCACGGTAAGTGACGGTATCGTTCTAATATTTGCTGTTGCATTTCCTACACCTGCTAGGCAACTCACGCCTATGTTAGCGCAACTACTGTATACAAATACGCCAGTGTCAGTTGCTCCCTGAGGATTCATCGTTATGCTGAGCAATCCGGTAGTTGAAAGTGGAACAGTGTAAGAATAAACGACATCGTTACCGCCCAAGTATGCTCCGGTAGCTCCGCAGCCTGTGGTGCCGTTAATATTATTCCCGTAAATATTGGTATCGCTTGTTACGGATACCGGAGCCGGTGCTAAAACTATTGGCGCTCCGCAGGTGGATCCAAGTGGTTTGGTCGTAAAATTGAAAGGACCTACCCACTCACTGCTGGAAAGTGCGCAAATGGCTCGAACGTAATATTGATAGGCGGTTAATTCTGTTAGGCCAGTAATTAATTTAGTTCTCGGCGTAAAACCTGGTGTTCCTGTTGTAAAAGAAGGTATAAGTGTACCGGTTCCTAATGTAAATCCGGAAGGGCCGTATTCTATTTCAAACTGCGTCTGATTGCTCGGTGCCGGATCATCCCATGTTGCTATAACACTGCTAGCGGTAATGCTTGCTGAATCTACATTTAAAGCGGCAGGGTCAATACAGCGCTGCAATAGTCTTACGTCATCAACTAACCATCGGTCGCCACTGGTAGCAGCGCCCAATTGGGTAAACACTTTTACAAAAGCAAAATATCGTGAACCTGAGAAAGGCAAATTAATTACTTTTTCTTCGTAATCTAGTTGGTCTGCCGTAATGGTGCTCAATTCCGTTTCTGTATATTCGGCCAAAATAGTAAAAGCCGCAAGGTCTGACTGCGTAGCCGAATTGGAGACTCTAATTTGATATTTTGTACCGGGATCCCCGACCAAAGTTTGTCTGGTAAAAAAACGAAGTTGGGTATTTGCAGGAACAGCAATTTGAGGAGTGATCAGCCACTCTTCAGCGGTCACGCCTGGCCCAGTATTTTCTCTATTGACAAAGGCTGCTTTTGAACCCGTATTGGCAGGAAAAGGCAGCACGTTTGATTGCCAGTTGGGCAAGCCGTTGGTGCGGTTGTCCCTTACCAGCCAACTGCCTAATCCCTGCGCTGTTGATTCTGGTAAAGTCCAGACTCCTGTTGCATCAGGTGTAGAAGGAGCTCCTTCAAAACCTTCTGTGAGCTGAGAATAGCCCAAGAAAGAGACGAAAGACATTAAAATGAGTAAAATAATTTTTTTCATAAAATGAAAATTTAGTTGGTTTAATAGTGTTATGTAATTTTTTGGGTTCCAAATTTAACAAAAATTATGAAACCATTAACGTATTTCTGTTTTTTAACGAATTGGGACCTTTGTGAATTCCCTTTTAAACTTAAAGTGTACGCAAACTACGCTACAATTCATTAGCTTTGCCTTAGAAATTTTAATATGTTAGAAAAAGAAAAAAACACATTTGAACGAACGGTTATTGTCGGTATCATTACGCAAAACCAATCGGAGGACAAATTGAAAGAGTATCTCGACGAATTGGACTTTTTAACGTTTACCGCAGGCGGAGAAGTGGTCAAACGCTTTTTTCAAAAAATGGAAAGACCCAACCCGAAAACTTTTTTGGGCACCGGTAAAATGGAAGAGATTAATGTTTACGTTAAAGAGCATGGCATTTCTACCGTGATTTTTGATGATGAATTGTCGCCTTCGCAACAAAAAAACATTACCAAAATTTTAGACTGTAAAGTTTTAGACCGAACCAACCTGATTCTCGATATTTTTGCCCAGCGTGCCGAGAGTTCTTATGCAAGAACCCAAGTTGAACTGGCGCAATGCCAATACTTACTTCCGCGGCTTTCTGGCATGTGGACACACTTGGAACGCCAGAAAGGAGGCATTGGAATGAGAGGTCCGGGAGAAACAGAAATTGAAACCGACCGCCGAATCGTTCGCGATCGCATCGCTTTACTTAAAGATAAAATTAAAATTATCGACAAACAAATGTCAGTGCAACGGGGCAATAGAGGCGCCATGGTTCGTGTGGCGTTGGTGGGCTACACCAATGTAGGCAAATCGACTTTGATGAACGTGATCAGCAAGAGTGAGGTTTTTGTGGAAAACAAACTTTTCGCAACCTTAGATACGACGGTTCGCAAAGTGGTAATTAAAAACCTGCCTTTTTTACTCTCAGATACAGTGGGATTTATTAGAAAATTACCTACTCAATTGGTCGATTCTTTCAAGAGCACTTTAGATGAAGTTCGCGAAGCTGATTTGCTACTGCATGTAGTGGATATTTCACACCCCGATTTTGAAGACCACATTGCATCTGTCAATCAAACACTTTCGGATATCAAAAGCAACAACAAACCCACGATTATGGTATTTAACAAAATCGATGCGTTTAGACATTTAACAATTGACGAGGATGATTTGGTCACCGAAAAAACCAAAAGACATTACACACTAGACGAATGGAAACAAACTTGGATGAGCGATGTGGGTGAAAAAAATGCCCTTTTTATTTCGGCAATTCACAAAGAAAATATCGAAACATTTAGGGAACGGGTGTATGAAACCGTGAGACAAATTCACATTACAAGATTTCCTTACAACAAATTCCTATATCCCGATTATCATGACGTCGTAGAAAAAGAAGAATAACGCAATGATACTGCCGTTAATTTTTAAAAAGCAGTTGCCTTAAAATCCAAAATTAATACCCACGCCAAAAATTTCTCTGGTTTGTAATCCTTCAAACGCATTGTCGTCATAAATGGCTTGAAATAGAATATTGGCAGACAAATACCGATTGATCCGCATCACCACGGCTAACGAATAATCAACATCTACATTTTGAGGATTTTCCAAATAATTGGAATATAAGTTTAGGGTGTTTTCTGCCGAAACGTTAGTCATCAGATTTAATTTGTAGTACAGCGAGGCATAAAATCCAAGTTCGTATCGTATACTTTCACCTTCTTTTACTCCAAAATATTTTTTGTTTGGCAGGGTAAAACTTTTATCGACGAAAGTTAATTTTGAAGTCAGAGGCGCTAAATTCACTTTGAGATTGTCATTTTTCTTCCAAAAAAGTCCTGGTCCAAAAGTCAAATACCCTGGCGAAATAAAATCGGTATACTGATTCCGTTCTTCAACCCCCAAGCTATTTTTACTGTAGATATAACCTTTGGTAAATTGGGTTCTAAAATTTAAAAAGAATGAATAATACCATTGTCCAAATGCCTTTTTCCCAACGATGGAATTAAACTCGAAACGGTCATCGGTTTTTTTCTCAAAAGAAGCATTTCGAGATTGGATCAATCCATAAGAAGCCAACACTTTATTGTCCCAAGTCCAATCTTTCTTTTTATAATTAAAATCATAATTGATACTTACATTTCCCGAGAGATTGTTTTCTCCGCCAGACAACCAGTTGTTAAAATTTGACTGGTTAAAAAGCAACGAAAAATTTCCTTTTGTTTTCCAGCCTAAGTTGGTAGAATCGGCTAATTTTTTTGTCGCTTGCTCTGTATTTTGGACCAATTCTTTTCCTGAATTCTGCGCGTCAACGGCAACAATAAACAGCAATACGAACACCAATGTTATCCCTTTTTTCATTGTTGTGTTTTTTTCTTTTGTTCAACAAAGATACTAAAAACGCTAACTTGTTAAGATTATAGCATGCTTTAAATTAACGGCAAATTATTCATGTTGATTTGTATAACGGCACTGCCGAACAAGCCTCTCCATACATAATACTTTTTGCAAATGATTGTAGTTTTTGTGCTGCCAAGACATAAGCGCTCATTGGTACCCGTTTTTTGGAACAGCCTTTAAGGATGACTGCTTTGTTTTTGTATATAGCAAAATCAACGGTCTGAAGAATTTCCTGAAACAAAGCCTTCTCCAAATCTTGTAGGTTTCCTTCTACAATTCTTTTTGCATATGGTGACAAGTGCAAGGTGACTAAAATTATTGCCCAAGCAGGCAGGATTGCATCGGTGCTGCAATTCACCGCCACGAGTTGGTCTTTATATTGCGTCCAGTCATGGCTTTTTAAATGAAGTCGAAATTCTTTTTCTTTAAGCAATAATCCATCAAGCAGCCACGTCGCAATATCAATCTGACTCTGAATACCTTGAGGATAATAATCTTCGAGATCGAAAACTTCAAGTTTGCTGCTGGCTACCCTGTTGATGATTTCTTCTTCCATCTTTATAACATTCCCAATTCCAGTTTGGCTTCTTCGCTCATTAAATCTTTACTCCAAGGCGGATCAAAAGTAATTTCGACTTCTGCTGCCTTTACGTTTTCAATGCCTCTTACTTTTTCCTCCACTTCTCTGGGCAGGCTTTCAGCCACCGGACAATTGGGAGACGTGAGCGTCATCAGTATTTTTACTTCATAATCTGTATTGACCATCACGTCGTAAATTAATCCGAGTTCATAGATGTCAACAGGAATTTCTGGATCGTAAATTGTTTTTAATTTCTTAACTATTTCTTCTCCTAACAAATGCGTATCTATTTCTGCTTCCATAATTTTAATTTTGTGAGTTGAATGCCAAAGCGTACATTTTTATCTGTTTGATCATCGATACCAAGCCATTGGCTCGCGTAGGAGACAACTGGTCTTTTAAGCCAATTTCATCAATAAATTTTGTGTCGGCTTCTAATATTTCGGAGGGTTTTTGGTTTGAAAATGTTCGAATCAGAATGGCGATAATTCCTTTGGTAATGATCGCGTCACTGTCGGCGGTAAAAATAACTCTGTCTTGAGTGATTTGGCCATGAAGCCAAACTTTCGATTGGCAACCTTTGATCGTATTGTCTTCGGTTTTGAATCGTTGCTCAATCAACGGCAATCCTTTACCCAAGTCAATGACATACTGGAAACGTTCGTCCCAATCATCAAACATTGCAAATTCTTCAATAATTTCTTCTTGTATTTCTTTAATCGTCATCACTCTTTTTTAGCAAATGTATTGATTTTATTAACCAATTTAGCGATTTCAGCTGGCGGATGACCGTGGTCAAACCCATTGGTTTCGTAGATTTTTCCTTTGAAGGTGATTTTTAAATTTGCGATGGCAGCACCATCATAAAAACGCTTTTGAGTTGGTGATTTTAAATTGGGAATGCCTTCTAAATTGATCTTCTGAAAGTCGACAATCAGTGCCTTCCAGTCTGCTTCGCTTATCGCGATAGGTTGCGGTTTGTCATTGCCGTTCCTGTCTTTTGAAACGCTGACCGATTTGTTTTGCACGATAATCTTTTGATAAAAGCCTCTCGTATTGGCCGTATATTCTACGATTGCAGTTTCCAGATCTTGTTTCTGCTGGGCTTCACAACCTTTGCCTAGAAAAAAAGTCATCAGTAATATTGAAATTAATTTCATCTTTTGTTGTTTTAAGATAACATTCTTTTTGCTTTTTTAATGGCCTCCACCATCATGTCAATTTCTTCTTTTGTATTGTAAAACGCAAAAGAAGCACGGATGGTACCGGGAACTCTAAAAAAATCCATAATCGGTTGGGCGCAGTGGTGTCCTGTTCTTACCGCGATACCGCTTTTATCAACAATAGTTCCGATATCATACGGATGAATACCTTCAATATTGAACGAAATTACGGAAGTCTTTTGTTTTGCAGTACCATAAATCTTTAATCCTTCGATCGCTAATAATTGTTGGGTAGCATATTCGAGCAATTCCATTTCTTGTTGTTGTATGTTTTCAAAACCTACGCTATTTAAATAATCTACCGCAGTTCCCAACACAATTCCGCCGGCGATATTTGGTGTGCCTGCTTCAAATTTGTGTGGCAAATCAGCATAGGTTGTCTTCGCAAAGGTAACTTCTTTGATCATTTCGCCTCCGCCTTGATAAGGCGGCAGCCGCTTGAGCCAACTTTCTTTTCCAAATAATATTCCTGTTCCTGTCGGGCCGCACATTTTATGTCCGGAAAAAACATAAAAATCACAATCCAATTCCTGAACATCTGGCTTAAGATGCGGAACAGCTTGCGCGCCATCAATTAAAACAGCTGCACCAACGGCATGGGCTTTCTCGATCATATATTTAATAGGATTGATTGTTCCAAGCGCATTTGAAATATGATTTACTGTCACTATTTTAGTATTGGGCGAAAGCAATTTGTCAAATTCGGACAAGATCAGCTCTCCGTCGTCATTCATAGGAATTACGAGCAATGTGGCTCCCGTTTTTTCACACAACATTTGCCAGGGCACAATATTGCTGTGGTGTTCCAAGGCAGAAACCAACACTTCGTCTCCCGGTTTTAAAATGGTGGCAAAACCGTTGGTGACCAAATTGATTCCGTGGGTGGTTCCGGAAGTAAATAGCACTTCATGCGAAAATTCAGCGTTCACATGATGCTGAATTTTTTTTCTGGAATTTTCATAAGCATCTGTCGCCAACTGACTTAATGTATGTACGCCTCGGTGAATATTTGCGTTAATTTCCTGATAGTATTTTGAAATCGCGTCGATCACTATTTGTGGCTTTTGCGAAGTAGCCCCGTTATCAAAATAAACCAATGGTTTTCCGTTCACTTTCTGGCTTAAAATCGGAAAATCGGCCCTAATTTTTTGAATGTCTAACATATCTAACTTGGAATTTTATAACTACAAAAGTACTACTTTAGATGTGACTTTTTTTGGAAACAATTGTTAATAATAACTAAACCCTTTGGACGACGATATGGAAAAATAGTAAGGTTTTACTGATTTTGACAACCCAGTTGCTTTGCAAAACTTAAGTATTTTTTTGTTACATTGCCGCAAAAATTCAAACGGTCCTGCAATGAAAAAAGTGATTAAATACAGTACCCTCGCCCTAGTCGTTGGCATCTCGTACCTTGCCATTACCAATTATCCAAAACTCGATTTAATCTCGGGTTTTTCGGCTAAAAACGTTGCTTCCGGACATTTTATCGCGCAGCGTTCAATTAAAATGATTGAGAAAGGCGACAATGATATCCATTTAATCGATTTGGCGACAAACAAGATTGACAATCGCAACCAATTTGCAACCGCAGCTGTATTTGGTTTGAAAGAGCGAAAAGCAATTTACCGTGAAGGCTTGGGTGTGACGTTGATTGATGCAGATTTTGATCTGACCAAACCCTACGAATTGCCA
Organism: Flavobacterium sp.; assembly: GCA_014378065.1. GTDB lineage: Bacteria > Bacteroidota > Bacteroidia > Flavobacteriales > Flavobacteriaceae > Flavobacterium. Next base: position 39,871 of record JACMOK010000084.1, on the reverse strand, counting down.
AAACGAGTAAAGACTCAAAATCATTTGCCTTTTCCTTACGGTGATTCAGATCCCGAAGACGCCTTATTGCCCGACGTAGATTACAAAAAATTAAAAAAGGCGGTAGCAGACGCTTTTGACCTAGCGGGCGAAAAAAAGAAACGCACCCGCTCGGTAATCGTGGTTTATAAAGACCAAATAATAGCCGAACAATATGAAACGGGATTTGACAAAAACAGTAAAATTTTAGGATGGTCAATGACCAAAAGCATCACTAGCGCTCTTTTTGGTGTGTTGCAGAAACAACGTAAACTCGATATTTATAAACCCGCTCCTGTAGCCCAATGGCAAAACGACGCACGCGCTAAAATTACGATTAACGATTTATTGCACATGAACTCGGGCTTAGAGTGGGAAGAAAACTATGAGAAAATCTGCGATGCGACACAAATGCTTTTCCAAGCGCGCGATATGCCACAATGCCAACGCAGGAAACCCGCAAAATTTGCGCCCAATTCGCATTGGTATTATTCTTCAGGCACCACCAATTTATTGTCTGGAATTTTAAGAAATCAATTTCAAACGCACCAGCAGTATCTGGATTTTTGGTATTCGGCTTTAATTGACAAAATCGGAATGCACTCGATGGTCGTAGAGACTGATATGGCAGGCAATTTTGTGGGTTCTTCTTATGGCTGGGCCACCACGCGTGATTGGGCAAAATTTGGGTTGTTGTATTTGCATAAAGGCAATTGGAATGGCGCACAAATCTTAGACGAAAGTTGGGTAGACTATTCGGCCACACCAACAAATACCTCCCATGGAAATTACGGTGCACATTTTTGGCTCAATGCTGGTGGCAAATTTCCCAATGTGCCTCGGGACTTTTACTACTGCAGTGGTTTTCAAGGGCAGATGATTGCCATCATTCCGTCATTAAATCTCGTTATTGTGAGATTGGGTTTGAAGGAAGATCCCGATTTCGGTTTCAATGCGTTCCTAAGCAATGTGATTGCTAGTTTAAAAAAATAACGTTTTCGCAAATTATAAATCAAATCCCATGTTGACTCCAAGTTTCGTTGCTATAATCTTGGTAATCCTCTGTTTTAATTCAGGAATTTTGATGCTTTCAATGACTTCATTAGAGAAGGCATACATTAGCAACGCCTTCGCTTCCTTTCGCGGAATACCTCGCGATTGCATGTAAAACATCGCTTTTTCATCAAGTTGTCCGATCGTGCATCCATGGGAACATTTCACATCATCAGCAAAAATTTCAAGTTGCGGTTTGGCATTGATGGTCGCCTTATCACTCAATAAAATATTGTTGTTTTTCTGAAAAGCATCAGTTTTCTGTGCTTCTCGTTCAACGAAAATCTTTCCGTTAAAAACGCCTGTGGCGCGGTCATCATAAATGCCCTTATAATTCTGATGGCTTTCGCAGTTGGGTGTCGCGTGTTGTACCAAAGTATAATGGTCAACATGTTGCTTGCCTTCAATGATCGTAATTCCTTTTAACGTGCTGTCAATGTGTTCGCCTTGATGGTAAAAATTGAGATTGTTTCTGGTGATATTTCCGCCGAACGAAAAGGTATGTACCGAAACATGGCTTTGGCCTTTCTGCGCGATGTAGGTATTGTCAATCAAAGAAGCTTCGAGATTGTCATTTTGGATTTTATAATAATCAACTATCGCTCGTTTTTGCGCAAAAATTTCGGTGACTGAATTGGTGAGAACCGGGTTTTCATTTAAACTCTGGTGTCTTTCAATAATTTGCACATACGCGTTCTCGCCGACTACAATTAGGTTTCGAGGTTGAACCAACAGCGCTGCCTCACTTCCGGTTGAAAAATTAATAATCTCGATAGGTTTCTCTACTACTTTGCCCTTCGGAATATTAATGTAGGCGCCTTCTAAAGCAAATGCAGTATTTAGAGTGGTTAAACTCTCTTCTAGGCTTGCCACTTTATTGAAATAGGCATCGATCACCATTTTGTATTTGGGTTTTGTCAATGCCGATGACATCAAGCAAACGTCAAGCCCATCGTGTGTGGTAGAAGATAAAAACGAACTAAAAACACCATCAATAAAAATGACTTTGTAAGTATCGATCTCGTGTAAGAAATATTTTTTTACTGAGGCAAATTCAACTGAATTTTCTTTTTTTGGAAAAACACTAAAGTCCTTTTTTAAAATGGAATTCAAGGAGGTATATTTCCAAGACTCTTCTTTTTTAGTGGGAAACCCTTTGTGTTCAAAATTTTTAATGGCTGACGTACGCACGTCATGAAGTTCTGAATGCACGTCGACCTGCTCTTCAAAAGCCATGAAAGACGATAATAATTTTTCTTTGAGTTCCATGTCTAAAAATTAAGCTTCTTGTTCTTGTTTGATCCAATCGTATCCTTTTTCCTCAAGTTCGTAAGCCAGTTCCTTTCCGCCCGACTTCACGATTTTCCCATTGAACAACACGTGAACAAAATCAGGAACGATATAATCTAAGAGTCGCTGGTAATGCGTAATAACGATGATGGCGTTGTTTTCGCTTTTGAGTTTGTTCACGCCATTGGCTACAATTCTCAAAGCATCGATATCGAGTCCAGAATCGGTCTCATCCAGAATGGCGAGTTTGGGCTCAAGCATGGCCATTTGAAAAATTTCGTTGCGCTTTTTTTCTCCACCAGAAAATCCTTCGTTGAGCGAACGCGAAAGAAATTTTCTGTCAATTTCTAACAATTCCGATTTTTCGCGAATAACTTTAAGCATTTCATTGGCGGGCATTTCAGTAAGTCCTTTTGCTTTTCGGGTTTCGTTGATGGCGGTTTTCATGAAGTTGGTGACCGATACGCCCGGGATTTCTATAGGATATTGAAACGAAAGAAAAATGCCTTTGTGCGCACGTTCTTCGGGAGCCAAATCTGCTAAATCTGCTCCATCAAGGAAAACGGCGCCGTCTGTTACTTCATAATTTTGATTTCCGGCAATTACCGCCGAAAGTGTACTTTTTCCAGAACCGTTTGGTCCCATGATCGCATGGACTTCACCAGCTTTAACTTCGAGGTTGATGCCTCTTAATATTTCTTTGTCTTCTACCGAAGCATGTAAATTTTTGATTTGTAACATGTTTGTTTTGTGTTTTTCTGACGATTATCCTACGGAACCCTCAAGTGAAATTTCTAATAATTTTTGGGCTTCTACTGCAAATTCCATAGGTAATTTGTTCAGCACCTCTTTGCTGAATCCGTTGACTATTAAAGCAATGGCTTTTTCTGTGGGGATACCACGCTGGTTGCAATAAAAGACTTGGTCTTCTCCAATTTTAGACGTGGTGGCTTCATGTTCAATTTTGGCTGAAGCATTATGGCTTTCAATATATGGAAAAGTGTGTGCGCCGCAATGGTTTCCCATCAAAAGCGAATCACATTGCGAAAAGTTTCTTGCGTTTTCCGCTCTGGCACTAATTTGTACCAAACCCCTGTAACTATTTTGTGATTTTCCAGCGGAAATTCCTTTAGAAATAATAGTCGACTTGGTGTTTTTTCCCAAATGTATCATTTTGGTTCCCGTGTCGGCTTGCTGGTAGTTATTGGTTACCGCAATCGAATAAAATTCGCCAACCGAATTGTCTCCCTTCAAAATACAAGAAGGATATTTCCAAGTGACTGCAGAACCTGTTTCGACTTGAGTCCAGGAGATTTTTGCGTTTTTTTCGCAAAGTCCCCTCTTGGTAACGAAATTAAAAACGCCGCCTTTACCTTCTTTGTTGCCGGGATACCAATTTTGAACAGTAGAGTATTTGATTTCGGCGGCATCCATGGCGATCAGTTCTACCACAGCGGCGTGCAATTGGTTTTCATCTCGACTTGGCGCTGTGCAGCCTTCAAGATAAGAAACGTAACTGCCTTCGTCGGCGATGACGAGCGTCCTTTCAAATTGTCCTGTTCCGGCTTGGTTGATTCTAAAATAAGTAGAAAGTTCCATCGGACAACGAACGCCTTTGGGGATATAGCAAAACGAGCCGTCTGAAAAAACTGCAGAATTCAAAGCGGCGTAAAAATTATCTCTTTGAGGCACCACCGTTCCAAGATATTGTCGAACCAGTTCCGGATATTCTCGAATTGCTTCAGAAATCGAACAGAAAATAATCCCTTTTTCTCCCAATGTTTTTTTGAACGTGGTAGCCACCGAAACCGAATCGATTACAATATCCATCGCTACACCCGAAAGCATTTTTTGCTCGTCGATTGAAATGCCAAGCTTCTTAAAAGTTTCTAACAATTCAGGATCTACCTCGTCCAGACTTTCGTATTTTGCCTTATTTAATGGGGCGGAGTAATAAGAAATGGCTTGAAAATCTGGTTTCTCATAGTTTACATTTGCCCAGTTGGGTTCGGGCATCAGTTCCCATGCGCGATAAGCTTCGATACGCCAATCGGTCATCCACTGCGGTTCTTCCTTTTTCAGAGAAATGGCGCGAACAATATCTTCGTTTAAACCTACAGGAAATGTTTCCGACGCCATGTCGGTATAAAATCCGTACTCGTATTCTTTGTTTTCAAGTTCGACTTTTAAATCGTCTTCAGTATATTTTGACATAATAATAGTTAAGGTATTTTACAAAGAGAAAGATTCTCCGCAACCGCAAGTTCTACTTGCATTAGGATTATTGAATACAAATCCTTTTCCATTCAATCCGCCTGAAAATTCTAAAACAGTTCCTGCCAAATAAAGAAAACTCTTTTTTTCAACAGCAATTTTAACATGATTGTCTTCAAAAACTTTATCGTGTTCTCCCAATTGTTTATCAAATTTCAATTCATAAGACAAACCCGAACAACCGCCGCTTTTGACACCTACTCTAACGTAATCTTTAGCCGCATCAAAACCATCATCTTTCATCATATCGACGATTTTTTTACTAGCCGTGTCTGATACTTTTATCATCGCTTATATTGATTTTGTCTAAATTAACTGTAAAGATATCACTTAAATAACTTTTTACCACCAGTGATAACATTTTTATAACTGATGTTGTAATAGATTTAAACGATTTCAAATAATAAATGCTTTGTCTTTATTGAAGAGAATTTTAAAATTGGTGAAAGCTAAAAATTGTATGATTTCTTCTAAAACTTGCAGTCGCTTTAAAATTTGTTCAATGATATTCGTTTGGGTTTCTGAAAATGCTTCTATATTGATGTTTTATCGTCTAATTCTTTAAAAGAATTAATGCAATTAAGTTGGGTGTAAATCAAAATTTAAATAGTCATTTGGGTTACCGCTGGTTTTCTTAAACTCTCTTCGTCAAAACCGAAAACTATGCTCTTTGATTAACACCGAGCGAAACTTGCTGTGGTAATGTCAAATTATAAGTTATGGCAGATTTGATTTTGAAAATCTTTGCTCACAAAGACCAGTAGAAAAACAAACTTACTATCTTTGCAAAAAATTTAGCCATCCTTCTGCATTTGCTAGAGAAGGTAAAAATAATTTAAAAAAACAGATGAAATTCAATACCAAAACAATACACGGCGGGCAACACCATGATCCAAGTACCGGAGCCGTTATGCCGCCTGTTTATCAAACTTCTACTTTTGTGCAGACCAGTCCGGGACAACCGCTCAACCCTGATTATGAATACAGCCGTGCAGCCAATCCTACCAGAACAGCTTTAGAAAACGCGCTCGCCAGTATCGAAAACGGCACACGTGGCTTGGCTTTCTCATCGGGATTAGCCGCTACTGATTGCCTGTTGCGCTCCTTTAAAGCTGGTGATGAGGTTATTGCGATGGATGATTTGTATGGTGGAACGTATCGCATGTTCACGCGTATTTACAAAGATTCTGGAATCAAATTCCACTTTGTCGATATGAATGACATCGCGAAATTCCAGTCGCTGATCAATGAGAACACAAAATTGGTTTGGGTAGAAACACCGACCAACCCATTGATGAAGTTAGCCGATATTGCCGAAATTGCGAAGATCACCAAATTAAAAAATATTTTGTTTGCTGTCGACAATACTTTTGCGACCCCTTACCTCCAAAAACCGTTAGATTTGGGAGCCGATATCGTGATGCACTCTGCAACCAAATACTTAGGCGGACATTCTGACGTGATCGCCGGAGCATTGATTGTAAAAGACCCATCGTTGGGAGAACAACTGCATTTTCAGCAATTCGCCACGGGCGCCACGTTAGGCCCAATGGATAGTTTTTTGGTCTTAAGAGGTATAAAAACATTGCATCTGCGGGTACAAAGACATTGTGAAAATGGGGAGAAAGTAGCCGCATTTTTGAACCAACACCACAAAGTAAAAACGGTATACTATCCGGGATTGCCGAGCCATCCGTTTCACGATATTGCCAAGAAGCAAATGAGTGGTTTTGGCGGTATGGTTTCGTTTATTTTTGAGTCTGGAAAAAAGGAAGAGGCGATTGCCTTTTTAGAAAAACTTAAAGTATTTACATTAGCCGAATCATTGGGCGGGGTAGAATCGTTAGCCAACCATCCGGCACTGATGACCCATGCCTCCATCCCAGAAGACAAAAGAAAGGAAATTGGCATCACCGACGATTTGGTTCGCTTGAGTGTAGGGATTGAAGATGCGGAAGATCTGATTGAAGATTTGAAACAGGCTTTAGGATAAACTATAAATACTAAAAAAAAATTCCGTCTTATTAAACGGAATTTTTTTTGTACTAATACTTTTTATTGCAAATAATAGATATAGCCTACGTTAAACCAAACCAACCAATCATTGGCTTTATTTTCAGGATATACTGCAGGATTTGGATTTAAGCCATCCACCCAATTTGAAAAATAATACTGCAATCTAAAATCTACCATCAAATCAGACAACGGCGCTAATTTATATCGTGTGCCCACACTTCCGACAATAGACCAAACCGATCCACCCGAATTTTGAGTTGCATTGTAATATTTAATTGGCGTAGTAGCCGGAGTATCTAACTTACCTAATGTAGAAGAAGCTTTTGGATCGTAAAAACTGAATTGACCACCCAAGCTTATGAAAGGAGCCAAAGCTCCGTTAGTGGCCGTAAAATCGCGAATGCTGAAGGGGAAAAATTCCAGCTGCATGCCAATATTTGTGACTGCTGTGCTACCCCTCATTGCGCGCAACTGTCGGTTGAATAATTTTTTTCGGTTACCATCAACATATTCTCCAAAATGCCGTAAATTGGTTTTGTTGTAAGACAATTCACTTCGCAATTTAAAGTGATCATTAAAATAAGTTTCAGGGGTATAACAGTTACAGTCTGCCTTGTAAGAAAAATTTAAATAGTGAATAAGACCGATGCCATAGCCAGTGTTGCCTGCATTGGTAGAAAAATTATGTCGTTCGCCATAATCAGACTGGAATGCAACCGGACCTGCAATGATACCCACTTCATGTGAAAATCCAAATTGTGCAAGTGCTTTATTTGAGTAACCAAATATAAGCAAGAAGGTTATGATAAAATATTTGGGCATTTGCGTATAGATTAATTCAATTCTCGACAAATATATAAAAACATCATTCACTAATAAAATAAAATAAAAAAATACTTATTCAAGTACGCAAAAAAGCACAAATAGTTTAAAAAGATGATTTTAAAAGATCGGTTCCTTACAATTTGGCAGCAAAAAAATAAATCAATTCAGAAAATAAAAAAAAGGCTACGAATATTTTTATAAAATGTATATTTGTCGCCAATTAACGAAAACGTTTTCTTAAACGCTACCAATCTAATAATCATGTCACAAAGCATTAACACTTTTATTGAAGCAGTCTCCAAAAGAAACCCCAACGAGCCTGAATTTATGCAAGCAGTTAAGGAAGTTGCTGAAACTGTAATTCCTTTCATTGAAGAAAATAAAAAATACCAAAACAAGATGCTTTTGGAACGGATGGTTGAAGCCGAACGCGTCATCATGTTTCGGGTAGTCTGGATCGACGATTCGGGAACCACTCAGGTAAATAGAGGCTATAGAATTCAAATGAATTCAGCCATCGGGCCTTACAAAGGAGGAATTCGTTTTCACCCTTCTGTAAATTTAAGCATCCTAAAATTCTTGGCTTTCGAGCAAACATTTAAAAATAGTTTGACCACCTTGCCAATGGGCGGTGGCAAAGGCGGTGCCGATTTTGAACCCAAAGGCAAGTCAGATATTGAAATTATGCGTTTCTGCCAAGCCTTTATGACAGAATTGTCTAAGCATATTGGTGCCGATACTGACGTCCCTGCCGGCGACATCGGGGTGGGCGGAAGAGAAGTAGGTTATATGTTCGGACAATATAAAAGATTAAGAAACGAATTTACCGGCGTTTTAACCGGTAAAGGTATTTCGTTCGGAGGATCTTTAATACGCCCTGAAGCTACAGGTTACGGAGATGTCTATTTCGCACAAAGTATGCTTGCCACCAAAGGGGATAGTTTTAAAGGAAAAACCGTTGTAATTTCAGGATCTGGAAATGTGGCGCAATATGCTGCTGAAAAAGTAACCCAATTGGGAGGAAAAGTAGTGACAATGTCAGATTCTGCTGGTTATATACTCGATGCTGATGGAATTGATGCAGAGAAATTAGCGTACGTAATGGAAATTAAAAATGTAAACTACGGAAGGATCAGCGATTATTTAACCAAATATCCAAAAGCAAAATATATTGCTGGGAAACGGCCTTGGGAAGTTAGTTGTGATATTGCATTGCCATGCGCTACACAAAACGAACTCAACGAAGCAGAAGCTAAAATGTTGGTCGAAAACGGGTGTATCTGCGTAGCTGAAGGCGCCAACATGCCATCTACCCCTGAAGCTGTAGAAGTATTTCAAAAAGCAAAAATATTATTTGCCCCAGGAAAAGCTTCGAATGCAGGGGGAGTAGCCACTTCTGGTCTTGAAATGTCGCAAAACTCGTTGCGTTTAAGCTGGAGTTCTGAAGAAGTTGATGAAAGACTAAAAAGAATTATGTTAGACATACACGCGTCTTGCGTAAAATATGGTTCTGATGGAAAAGGGTACGTTGACTACGTTAAAGGAGCCAATGTTGCCGGATTCGTAAAAGTTGCCGATGCAATGCTAGGCCAAGGTGTAGTTTAATGTAACTGTAAATAAAATCAAATGCCTTTCGCTGATTTCAGTTGAAAGGCATTTTTTTTGGTCGCTATATTAAAAAACAATTAATTTCGTTTGTATTACATTTGTCTCTCAACTCGATTAAAAGCATAATGAAAAAACAGCTGCTCTCTTTTTTAATTCTTTTTGCTATTCAGAGCACCGTTGCGCAAAACAGCAAATTGTGGAAAGGCTATTTTTCATACAATGAAATCAAAGATCTCGCTGAAGCTCCTAATAAAATCGTGGCGGCATCTGAAAATGCATTGTTTTCCAAAGACCTCGTTTCAGGAACGATTAAAACGACAAACACAATTGACGGACTTTCGGGATTGACAATTTCCTCCATTTACCACAGCGCCAATTTTAAAAAAACGTTGATAGGCTATGAAAACGGACTGATGATTGTGATTGATGATGTTACCGGTGCAATGCTAAATGTAGTAGATATTATCAATAAAGCGTTGCCGCCCAACATCAAAAAAATCAATCATTTTATGGAGTACAACGGCATCGCATATCTTTCTTGTGATTTTGGAATTGTGCAATACAATCTTGCGACTTTGCAATTTGGTGACACCTATTTTATAGGAAATAACGGGGCTCAGATTATAGTAAAACAAACGGCTGTTTTTCAGGACAGAATCTACGCGGCAACTTTTACAAATGGAATGAGAAGCGCGTTAATTACCAATCCTAATTTAAATGATTTTAACCAGTGGACTACACTTGATGCGAACGGATGGACTGGCGTAGAAACTTTTGGAACCAATTTACTGGCTGTTTCTAATACTGGTTTTTTGTATACCTGGCAAGGAGCCACTTTCGGCAATCCGGTGTCACTTTTACAACCATCGACCGACATGAGAAAGAGCGGCACTTATCTAATAGTAACCACGCCCAATCATGTCTACATTTATAACGCTGCCTTGACTCAAATTAGAAACCTTAACAGCAACGAAATTGTAAATGAAGTTGTAAAATTTTCCTGCGCTACCGTTACAAACGACGATATTTATGTTGGTACGGTAGAAAATGGGCTGTATGTCACGTCGCTCTCACCCGCTACTTTTGATAACATAACACCGGCAGGCGCCACGAGAAATGCTGTGTTTGCCATAAATGCCACTACTCAGAATCTTTGGGCAGTTTATGGAGGCTACGACATCAATTACAACCCTTACACTTATTTCGGATTTTCGCCTGCCCAGTTCGGCATCAGCAAATTCAACAATCAGACTGGCTGGAAACACATCCGGTATGAAAATCTGTTAGGCGCAAAAGCACTTTCTAGAATTACGATTAATCCCAGTAACGAAAACCAAGTTTTTATAAGTTCTTTTTTTTCAGGATTGTTAAAATTAGAAAATGATCAGGCCGTAACGCTGTACGACGAATCCAATACTGGATCAGATGGATTGCAGCCTATAGGAGGCGTAGGGCCCGAAAACATCTGGATCAATGGCGCTGCTTTTGATAAAACAGGAAATTTATGGCTCGATAGCAGTTTACAAACAAAAGCATTAAAAGTATTCCAAGCCAACGGACAATGGAAATCATTCAATTTGCAAGGGATTTATTCCAATTTTAATTTGTTCAAATTAGGAAAAATAGTTATCGATAAAAACGGAACCAAATGGATGTCTACATTGAATGATGGCGTTATTGCGTTTAATGAAACCTACAGCAACACCGAATTCAAAACCATTAGAGAAACCGATCAGCTAGGCAATCTTCCTTCAAATGACACCAAAGCAATCGCAGTAGACAACAGGAACCAATTGTGGATCGGCACCCGCAAGGGATTGCGAGTACTCTCGAGCGTCGATATTTTTTTGTCAGAAGGTCAAATGACATCTGATCCCATCATCTTTAATGAAACTATCGATGGTACCCAAGTGGCACAGGAATTATTATACGAACAATCCATTACCGATATTGTAGTTGATGGTGCAAACAACAAATGGATTGGCACTGCCGATTCGGGCGTGTTTCTAGTATCTCCAAACGGACAACAAACAATTCATCATTTTGATGAAACCAACTCTCCATTGCCAAGCAACAGCATCAATGATATTGATATCAGTGGCACTACAGGAGAAGTTTTTTTTGCCACTACAAAAGGCATGGTGTCCTTTAAAGGCACGGCTACCGATGCAAACGACAATTTGAATAACGTTTTTGTTTTTCCAAATCCGGTTCGACCGAACTATTATGGGACGGTTAAAGTAAGTGGATTACTTGACCAAGCCCATGTTAAAATCACAGATATTGAAGGCAATCTGGTATATGAAACCGTTTCAGAAGGCGGCACCCTAGAATGGGATACTATGGCTTTCGGGAAGTATAAAGTAGCGTCAGGAGTGTATATGATTTTTATTTCGGCCGAAGATGGCAGTCAAACGAAAGTCAAAAAAGTAATGATTATTCGATAATTACGCTAGCCAACCTTTTATCACTGTGCAGATCAAAACCAAAGCCATAGTCATTTCGGTATTAAAATACCAAGAAAAAAGTTTGATCGTAAAATGTTTTACGCTGTCAGACGGATTGAAATCGTACTTTGTGCGAGATGCTTTTTCCTCGCGCAAGACAAATCAAAAAATTGCTTATTTCCAACCGTTGACCATTTTAGAAATCGAGGCGGTGCATAAAAACAAAGGAACACTAGAGCATTTTAAAGAAATCAAAATTGCTTCCCCCTTTCAATCCATCCATTCTGATGTCGTTAAAAGTACCATCATCTTGTTCGTTTCAGAAGTGCTTCATCACGCCATTCACGAGGAAGAAAAAAACGAATCACTGTTTGTATTTCTCGAAACGGCTTTACACTGGCTCGACCAGCATGCGGATATTTCCAACTTCCATTTGATCTTATTGTTGGAAACGACTAAATATCTTGGTTTTTATCCCGATGTTTCCGACCTTAATTTGACTTTTTTTGAAATGAACGAAGGTGTTTTTACACCATTTCATGCCATCAGTTCTTTGTCAGAACACGAAACCCAACTGCTGCGCAAATTAATCAGCTTAAAATTTGACAACGATCAAAAAACGTTTCACGTCATCGAGCGCCAAATTTTACTCAAAATTTTACTCGATTATTATAGCATCCATCTGGATGGGTTTAAAAAGCCAAAATCGTTAGAAGTGTTGAAAGAAGTGTTCAGTTAGACTGGGTTGAATTCTTTCGCGTCTTTCCAATTCCAATGAAAAGCAGTGAAAAAATCACAAACAATAAAGCCACACCGAAGGAATTCCACAACACGGCGGTTGTGCCAAGTTGGGTTTTGTTTAGAAACGGATAAGGGTAAAATCCAGAAAACGAACCTCGTATTAACACCCATGCTAAATAAGCCATCGGATACCAAAGCCATGTTAAAAAATCACGCCATTCCAGAGTGTCTTTTTTAACAAATAACAACCAATATGCTAAAAATAATGAAGGAATAACGCTGTGGAGCAATTCGTCTACGATCATTTGCAAACCCTGAGGGTGCCAGAGAAAGCGCAGAATAACATTGTAGACCAAACCCACGATTAAAATATAAACCGCAATGGCAGTGATTCTTTTCGAATTAGAAAAGTAAAGGGTAAAACGTGAAGGGAGTAGTTGCGAAGTGCAGTAAAAGGCCGCCAAAAGATTGGTAAGTATTGTGAAGTAGCTAAAGTAACGGATCAAAATTTCCGAAAACGGCGCCACTTTACTGTTGATGTTGAGGTAAAATTGGATAGTGAGCGCAAACCATCCTAAAATCGCCAGCACGATCAAAATCAGGCGCTGTGCTTTTGGTTCTTTAAATATTTTTTGCATAAAATAGTAGTGTGAACACAATTATCATGATCTAAAAATAGGCAATTATCGCAAACAATAATTAAAACTTACTTCGATTGTCTTTCCACTTCGCTCTTTCGGCTTAATTGTACATAGTTTTTAAAAAAATCATTACCTTCGCCGATTGATTTTAGAAAACAGCCAAATGAACACCAAATTTACTGAATACAAAGGACTTGACTTGCCCAAAGTCGCATCAGAAGTTCTAGAATTCTGGAAAAGTGAAAACATATTCGAAAAGAGCATCACCACCCGCGAAGGAAACCAACCGTTTGTGTTTTTTGAAGGTCCGCCATCGGCCAACGGATTGCCAGGAATTCACCACGTGATGGCTCGGGCCATTAAAGATATTTTCTGCAGGTACAAAACCCAAAAGGGGTTTCAGGTAAAAAGAAAGGCCGGCTGGGATACGCATGGGCTTCCGGTAGAATTGGGTACAGAAAAAGAACTTGGCATTACCAAAGACGACATCGGCAAAACCATTACGATTGAAGAATACAACGAAGCCTGCAAAAAAACCGTCATGCGTTACACCGACGTATGGAATGATCTGACAGAAAAAATGGGCTATTGGGTCGATATGGAAAACCCATACGTGACCTATAAATCCAAATATATGGAAAGCGTTTGGTGGCTTTTAAAACAGATCTACAACAAAGATTTGATGTATAAAGGCTACACCATTCAACCGTATTCTCCAAAAGCTGGTACCGGATTGAGTTCGCACGAAGTCAACCAACCCGGCAGTTACCGCGATGTTACCGATACAACGATTGTGGCACAATTCAAAGCCAAAATGGAAACGCTACCTTGTTTTTTACAAGGATTTGGGGACATTCACATTTTAGCATGGACAACCACGCCATGGACGCTGCCATCTAATACAGCATTGACAGTGGGGCCAAAAATAGAGTATGCATTGGTAAGGTCTTTTAACCAGTATACTTACGATCCGATTAATGTCATCTTGGCTAAAAATTTAATAGGAAAACAATTTAGCAAAGGTTTTTTTGAAAGCAAAGACAAAGGCGATTTTGACCATTTTAAATCGGGTGACAAGCCAATTCCCTTTCAAGTAATCACAACATGCAAAGGCGATGATCTTGTCGGAATTCGTTATGAGCAATTGCTAAAGTTTGCCCAGCCATACCAAAATGCGCAACATGCTTACCGGGTGATTGCTGGCGATTTTGTTACCACAGAAGACGGAACCGGAATCGTACATACCGCCCCAACATTTGGAGCCGATGATGCAAAAGTGGCCAAAGAAGCCATTCCGGAAATACCGCCAATGTTGGTTTTAGACGAAAACGGGAATGCTGTTCCGCTTGTCGATTTGCAAGGAAAATTTACTTTCCACATGGGCGATTATGCCGGGAAATACGTCAAGAATGAATATTATGATGAAGGCAAAGCACCCGAACGTTCTGTAGATGTTGAACTGGCCATACTCCTCAAAGAAACCAATGGCGCATTTAAAGTAGAAAAATATGTTCACAGTTACCCACACAGCTGGCGAACCGATGAACCACTTTTGTACTATCCGCTAGATTCTTGGTTTATCAAAGTTACCGACGTGCGCGACCGCATGTTCGAGCTCAATGAAACGATCAACTGGAAACCAAAAGCTACTGGGGAAGGTCGATTCGGGAATTGGCTCAAAAGCGCTAACGATTGGAACTTATCACGTTCCCGCTATTGGGGCATTCCACTGCCCATTTGGAGAACCGAAGACCAACGCGAAGAAATTCTGATAGGCTCTGTTGAAGAATTGTACCATGAAATTGAAAAAGCCATCAAAGCGGGTTTCCAAAAAACAAACCCTTATCAAGGATTTGTGATTGCGAATATGGAAGAAGCAAATTACGATCTCGTCGATCTGCACAAAAACATAGTTGATACCATTACTTTGGTTTCTAAATCTGGCAAACCGATGAAGCGCGAAGCAGACTTGATCGATGTATGGTTTGATTCAGGCGCTATGCCTTACGCGCAATGGCATTATCCTTTTGAAAACAAGGATAAAATTGACGAAAATAAGGATTTTCCTGCCGATTTTATTGCCGAAGGCGTTGACCAAACCCGAGGTTGGTTTTATACGTTGCATACCATCGGAACCTTAGTTTTTGATCGGATTGCTTATAAAAACGTAGTGTCTAACGGATTAGTATTGGATAAAAACGGACAAAAGATGTCTAAACGTTTGGGCAATGCCACAGATCCATTCGATACTATTGAGGAATTTGGTCCTGATGCCACCAGATGGTACATGATTTCAAATGCCAATCCGTGGGACAATTTAAAATTTGATTTGGAAGGTATTGCTGAGGTGCGCCGAAAATTCTTCGGAACCCTATACAACACTTACTCTTTCTTTGCCTTGTATGCAAATATCGATAATTTCCAATATGCCGAAGCGGAAATTCCATTACTCGAAAGACCCGAAATTGACCAATGGATTATTTCAGAATTAAATACACTGATTAAAGAAGTAGATGGTTATTATGGAGATTATGAACCGACTAAAGCGGCACGTGCGATTTCCGATTTTGTACAAGAGAACTTAAGCAACTGGTATGTGCGTTTGTGTCGCCGCCGTTTTTGGAAGGGCGAATACGGTCACGATAAAATTGCCGCCTATCAAACGCTTTACACTTGCTTGCTAACGATCAGCAAATTGGGTGCACCCATAGCCCCTTTCTTTATGGACAAGCTTTACAGAGATTTAACGTTGTCAACACAGTCAGAAAAATACGACAGTGTACATTTGGCAGAATTTCCAAAACACGTTGAAAACTTTGTTAATAAAATGTTAGAGCGCAAAATGCAAAAAGCCCAAACCATTTCCTCGCTGGTTTTATCCCTGCGAAAAAAGGAAATGATTAAGGTCCGACAACCTTTGCAAAAGGTAATGATTCCAGTACTTGACGCCAGTCAGAGGCTCGAAATTGAAGCCATTTCTGACCTGATAAAGGCTGAAGTAAATGTTAAAGAAATTGAACTTTTAGACGATGCATCTGGAATTTTAATCAAACAAATCAAACCCAATTTCAAAACTTTAGGACCGCGTTTTGGAAAGGATATGGGATTGATTTCCAAGCAAATACAAGGCTTTACGCCAGCACAAATCAACCAACTCGATACGCTGGGTTTCCTCGATATTGAAGTTTCGGGAAATGCTATAACTTTATCACAGGAGGATGTAGAAATTTCTTCGCAAGATATTGAAGGTTGGCTGGTTGCTCATTCCAACGGAATCACGGTCGCACTTGACATCACCCTGTCAGAAACCCTGAAGCAGGAGGGCATCGCAAGAGAGTTGGTCAACCGCATCCAAAACATCCGAAAAGATTCGGGATTCGAAGTTACCGATAAGATAAAAGTATATTTGCAAAAAAATCCGGAACTTGAGAAAGCCGTATCGGCAAATGAAACGTATATCAAGTCCGAAACCTTGACAGAGACATTAGTCTTCGAAGAAAATATAACCAATGGAACCGAAATAGAATTCGACCAAATAAAAACAAAAATAACAATTACAAAATAACAAGAACATGGTAGATGAAATTGCAAGATACTCAGACGCTGACTTAGCAGAGTTCAAAGAGCTTATCCTCAAAAAAATTAACAAAGCACAATCTGATTTGGATTTGATTAAAAGTGCCTACATGAATGATTTAAACAACGGAACAGACGACACATCGCCGACCTTCAAAGCTTTTGAAGAAGGAAGTGAAACCATGTCCAAAGAAGCCAATTCACAATTGGCCATCCGCCAAGAAAAATTTATCCGCGATTTAAAAAACGCGCTCTTTCGCGTTGAGAACAAAACCTATGGCGTTTGTAAAGTTTCAGGCAAATTAATCAGTAAAGAAAGACTGATGATTGTACCCCATGCCACAATGAGCATCGAGTCTAAAAACCTGCAACGATAAACCCTATGTTGTAAAATAATTAACGCTCCAATCGGAGCGTTTTTTTTAGAAAAAAGTTTATTTTTACGCCATTAAAAATTAAAAAATGTCATTACGAAAAGCATATCTTCTTATTTTTATTATTTTATTGGTCGATCAGTTATCCAAAATTTACATTAAAACCAATTTTGTTTTAGGAGAAGAAGTTAGCGTTTTGACGTGGTTTAAAATTCTTTTTATAGAAAACGAAGGCATGGCCTGGGGAACAGAAATTCCGGGTGCATATGGAAAACTCTTTTTGACACTTTTCCGTTTGATCGCGGTTATCGCAATAGGATACTGGCTCTGGGATTCTGTGCATAAAAGCAGTTCCAATTACCTCATCGTTGCCATTGCCTTGATATTGGCAGGAGCCTTCGGCAATATTATCGATTCTGTTTTTTACGGAGTCATTTTCGACGACAGTCACCACCAGCTGGCTACCTTGTTTTCCGAAAAACCCTATGGAAAATTGTTGCACGGCAAAGTGGTTGACATGCTGTACTTTCCAATAGTCGATTCCCAATTTCCTGCTTGGGTTCCTTTCATTGGTGGAAATAATTTTAAATTCTTCAATGCCATTTTCAATATTGCCGATATGGCAATTTCTACAGGCGTCGGTATTTTGATCGTTTTCAATAAGAAGACCTTTCATAAGGAAATCTAGTAGCATTTTCCCGCTATCCATTGCAATCTTTTTGCTTAAAGCTTCCGCAGCCAATCACAATCTGTTTGGCAGCAAAAAGGATTTCCATTGCTATCAGGGCTATGTTTTAAACTGATAAATTCCCTCTGGTGTCACACAGTAATCCAACGGAACATCACCTTCAAAAAGATCCGAAATCGGTTCGTCGGCCTCAAAAAAAGAAAGACCGATGGCGGTTGTACCTGAGGCGCATTCTGACAAAAACGCATCATAAAATCCTTTGCCATAGCCAACACGCTGGCCATGACGGTCAAAAGCCAACAAAGGAACAAAAACAACCTCAATCTTTTTGGTAGGAACTTCCAAGCCAGCTACTGGTTCAGGAATATTGTAAGTATTATTTCTAAATTTGGTGTTGTCAGTAACTAAAAAATGGGTCATTTTTAAAGTTTTAAAATCGCTTTTCGAAACAACGATCTCTTTATCCTTTCCGGAAAGCAGGTGCAAAATACATTCCGTATCCACTTCGTTTTGTCCAGCAACAGGAAGAAAGAGATGGAAATAGGCTTTGTCCCAAATTGGAAGTTGCAATAATATATTGGCAATCGCCAGACTCTTTTGAGCCACCTGCTCTGGTGAAAGTACGCTTCGTAAGGCTTTGTATTTGATTCGAAGTTCTTTTTTAGTCATGACGCAAAAGTAGCATTTTGAACGGAATCTATTGGTTATTCGTATCGACTAATATACTATTTTTGCATAGCAAATACTACTGCAAAAAATGAATAACCCAACGTTAGAGCTTCAGATACAAACGCTTCCAGATAATCCGGGCGTATACCAATACTACGATAAGGAAGGGAAGATTCTGTACGTAGGCAAAGCCAAAAACCTTAAAAAAAGGGTTGCTTCTTATTTTAATAAAATCCACGACACGGCCAAAACCAACGTCCTGGTACGCAAAATCGTTACCATAAAACACATCGTCGTTCCAACAGAAAGCGACGCATTACTGCTTGAAAACAATCTCATCAAAAAATTGCAACCGCGTTATAATGTGTTGTTGCGGGATGACAAAAGTTATCCTTGGTTGTGCATCAAAAAAGAACCGTTTTCGAGAATATTTTCGACCAGAAGAATGATCAAAGATGGGTCAGAATATTTTGGTCCCTACACTAGTTTCAAAACCGTACATACGATTTTAGATTTAATCAAAGAATTGTATCCCCTTCGTACTTGTAATTACGATTTGCAGCAACATAATATTGAAAAGCACAAATTCAAGGTCTGTCTAGAGTACCATATCGGGAATTGTAAAGGACCTTGCGAAGGACACGAAAGCCTTGAAAATTACCAGCAACAAGTGGATGCGATTCGAGAAATCCTTAAAGGAAATTTTAAAGCGAGCATGAGGGACTTTAAGAAAAAAAGGAATGACTTGGCAGCCAATATGCAGTTTGAAGAAGCCCATTTGATCAAGCAAAAGATGGAAATTCTAGAAAACTACCAGTCGCGTTCCACGATTATGAATACTAAAAATTCTAACATTGATGTGTTTTCCATAGTGTCTGACGAAAGCGCGGGATTTGTTAATTTTCTTCAGATTGCGCACGGATCAATCATAAGGTCGCATACGATGGAACTCAAAAAGAAGCTGGAAGAAACCGACGTTGAATTACTGGAACTTGCCATCATAGAGATGCGAGAGCGCTTTCACTTATTGTCTAAAGAAGTCGTAGTTCCGTTTCCGGTTGATCTGGGCGAAAACATAAAAGTCACGGTTCCGCAATTGGGAGACAAAAAGGAGGTGCTGGATTTGTCGGTCCGCAATGCCAAATATTACCGCATCGAGCAGTTGAAGCAAATGCAAATCGTCGATCCAGATCGCCATACGAATCGCATTATGGCGCAGATGCAGAAAGATTTGCGACTCACAGCCGAACCCCGTCACATAGAATGTTTTGACAACTCGAACATTCAAGGCAGCAATCCAGTGGCAGCCTGCGTTGTTTTTAAAGATGGAAAGCCCAGTAAAAAAGACTACCGCCATTTTAATATCAAAACCGTCGAAGGCCCAGACGATTTTGCTTCGATGGAAGAAGTGGTATTTCGCAGGTACAAACGCCTGCTCGAAGAAGAACAGCCCTTGCCGCAATTAATTATTATAGATGGCGGAAAAGGACAATTGTCATCTGCGCTGAAAAGCATCGACGCGTTAGAATTGCGTGGAAAAATTGCAATCATTGGCATTGCCAAACGACTGGAAGAATTGTTTTATCCGGGCGATTCGATTCCGCTCTATCTCGACAAAAAATCAGAAACCTTAAAAGTAATTCAGATGCTTCGTAATGAAGCGCACCGGTTCGGCATTACTTTTCACCGCGACAAGCGCAGCAAATCGGCTTTGAATTCTTCGATAGAAACCATTCCGGGCATCGGTGAGAAAACGATGTTGGTTTTAATTCAACATTTTAAAAGTGTTAAAAGATTGAAACTGGCAACCGAAAAGCAAATTTCAGAAGTAGTAGGTGTATCAAAAGCCAAAAAAATTACCGACTTTTACAAAACATCTAATCTGTAATTGCCAATGAAAAGAATCGTTTTTCTGATCATCACTTTCTTTACCATTGCTTTTTCGCAGGCACAAAAACAAGATCGCCCAAAAATAGGATTGGTTTTGAGTGGCGGAGGCGCCAAAGGATTTGCCCATATCGGGGTGCTAAAAGTTTTGGAGCAGGCTGGCATTAAAGTAGATTATATTGGTGGAACGAGCATGGGTGCTGTAGTAGGCGGATTGTATGCTTCGGGGTACAGCGCCTCCCAAATAGATTCGATATTTAAGGAAACCGATTTTGATGCGTTGTTGAGCGATTTTATTCCGCGTTCTTCTAAAAATTTCTACGAAAAAAGGAATGATGAATTGTATGCTTTTTCGCTGCCGTTCAACAAATTAAAAATCGGCATTCCGACAGCTTTATCAAAAGGAATGTACAATTACAACTTACTAAACAAACTTACGCTTAACGTACGTCATATCCGTGATTTTAATCAATTGCCCATTCCCTTTTTGTGTATCGCAACAAATATCGAAACGGGCGAAGAAGTTCTGCTAAATAAGGGCTATTTACCACAAGCGATGTTGGCCAGCGGGGCATTTCCGACCTTGTTTTCTCCGGTAGAAATTGACGGAGCATTGTTGGTCGATGGCGGTGTGACAAATAACTATCCTGTAGATGAAATAAAAAAATTGGGAGCAGACATAATTATAGGCGTTGACGTACAAGACGATTTAAAAGACCGGAAATCACTCAAAGACGCCACCAGAATCTTGGTTCAGATTTCCAATCTTCAAATGATTGAAAAAATGAAGCAAAAGATTAAAGAAACTGATATTTACATCAAACCAGATATTAGAAATTTTGGTGTCATCTCCTTTGATGAGGGACAAAAAATTATCAAAAAAGGCGAAGAAGCCGCCTTTACAGTCTATGAGAAATTAAAGGTGCTTGGCGATTCTACAAAAGTTAACCTACAGCACAAGGCCTTAGTGAAAATCGATAGCCTGCATATAAAAAAAATCAACATTAATGATTTAGACAGCTACACCAGATCTTATGTCATCGGGAAACTAAAATTCAAACCAGATACCAACATCAGTTACGACGATTTAAAAGACGGGATCAACAATATCACAGCCACACAAAATTTTAGTGCCATCAGTTATACGTTAGAAAAAAACGGTCTAGGTGACGATTTGGTGTTAAATCTACAAGAAAATCCGACCACAACTTATTTGAAGTTTGGACTCCACTACGATGGTTTGTACAAAAGCGGCATCTTGATCAATTTGACTCAAAAAAAGACTTTTTTCAAAAACGACATTACTTCGATTGATGTTATTTTAGGCGACAATTTGAGGTATAATTTAGATTATTACTTAGACAATGGATTTTACTGGAGTTTCGGATTTAAATCGCGATTCAACCAATTCAACCGCAATATTGAAACCGATTTTAAAGACGGCCAATTACTTAAAGAGCTCGGCCTCAACAGCATTAATTTTGATTTTTCCGACTTTACGAATCAAGCCTATCTGCAAACAATATTTGTTCAAAAATTTCTATTGGGTGCGGGATTGGAATTAAAACATTTAAAACTCAAATCCAAAACAGTGGGCAGTTCAAATCCGATTTTTGAGAACAGCAATTACACCAGTATTTTTGGATATTTAAAATATGATTCATTAGACAATAAATACTTTCCAAAAACTGGCTGGTGTTTCTCCGGAGATTTTCAATCGTATATTTTTTCTTCCGATTACAACAAAGATTTCAATCGATTTTCAGTGGCCAAGGCCGAAGTTGGCATTGCAAAAACAATATATAAGAAACTGACGTTCCGATTGCAGTCGGAGGTAGGATTTGCCATAGGAGGTAAAAGCAACCAATACTTCGATTTCGTACTCGGCGGTTATGGCTATAACACCATCAATAATTTCAAGCATTTTTATGGGTATGATTTCTTAAGTCTCGCCGGTGACAGCTTTGTCAAATCAACGGTAACTTTAGACTATGAAATTTTTAAGAAAAATCATTTGAATCTTTCGGCGAATTACGCCAATATAGAGGATAATATTTTTCAAACCACCGACTGGATTTCAAAAATAAAATATTCAGGCTATGCTTTTGGTTATGGATTGGAAACTATAGTGGGTCCAATTGAGTTTAAATACTCTTGGTCTCCCGAAGTCGGGAAAGGTTTTGCTTGGTTCAGCATCGGTTTTTGGTTCTAAGCATAGGCCATTTATTTTATGCTTGATGTTATCTAAAAATCTATATATTTGGATCCACAAACAAACTAAAATAGGAATCTATGTCTATTTGGAAGAAAAAACCACTATCTCAACTATTAAATGAAGCATCCGAGTCTGAAAAAGGGCTTAAAAGAACATTGACTGCATGGTCGCTGGTGGCGTTGGGTATTGGAGCCATTATTGGAGCCGGACTTTTTGTAAGAACCGCTACCGCAGCCGCTCAAAATGCAGGACCTTCAGTGACAATCGGATTTATTGTAGCAGCCGTTGGTTGTGCATTGGCCGGATTGTGTTATGCCGAATTGTCTTCCTCTATCCCGATTTCAGGTAGTGCTTACACTTACACATACGCCACTATGGGCGAGTTACTGGCCTGGATCATTGGTTGGGATTTAATTTTGGAATATGCCGTTGGAGCAGCAACCGTAGGGATTGCCTGGAGTGAATATCTTAATAATTTGCTGGTCAATGTGCTTCACGTAGATCCCATTCCATATGCGCTTTGCCATTCGCCGTTTCAGACTTCAATCACCGGAGAGCAAGGGATGATCAATTTGCCGGCCTTTTTTATTGTAGCAGCCATCAGCTTGCTTTTAATTAAAGGCACTAAAGAATCGGCCTTTGTCAATGGATTAATAGTCGTAGTAAAAGTGGCAATCGTAATTTTAATTATCGTTTTAGGATGGAATTTTATTAACCCGGCTAACCATACGCCTTACATACCTCAAAATTCTGTCTTCGTTGACGAGCACGGTGTCAACCATCATTTTGGAGGCATCATGGGAATCCTAGGTGCGGCAGGAACAGTTTTCTTTGCCTTTATCGGTTTTGATGCGGTAAGTACCGCGGCACAGGAAACAAAAAACCCAAAACGCGATATGCCTATAGGTATTTTAGGGTCATTGGCCGTTTGTACGGTTTTATATATTCTGTTTGCCCACGTTTTGACAGGCCTTGAGTCAGTAGAATTTTTTAGAACAGGAGGGAAAGAAGCTTCGGTAGCAAATGCAATTACTTCTTCAATGGGAGCCTCTTACCAATGGTTGTCACAATTTGTAACAGTTGCCATTTTATTCGGATTTACTTCGGTAATTCTTGTAATGTTATTAGGCCAGTCTAGAGTATTCTATGCTATGGGTAAAGATGGTTTGTTGCCTAAGGCATTTGGTGATTTGCACTCTAAATACCAAACGCCTTACAAAGCCAATCTTGCAATTTTAGTTATCGTTGGATTGTTTGCTGCATTTATCCCAGGCGATATTGTAGGAGACATGACCAGCATCGGAACCTTATTTGCTTTTATACTGGTTTGTATTTCTGTGATCGTCTTAAGAAAAACGGAACCAGACATGAAACGCGAATTTAAAACGCCTTTTGTGCCTTTCGTACCGATACTTGGCGTAGTGGTTTGTCTGGCAATGATTTATGGTTTGGGATGGACAAACTGGCTCCGATTAATTGCGTGGCTCGCCATTGGTCTGGTTATTTATTTTACTTACAGCAAGAATAACAGCAAACTCAATAACCCGAACAAATAATTGCAGTTTGAATTCTAAGAAAGGTATTAAAGAAAACAATTAATTCTTTAATACCTTTCCGTTTTAAATATTTCACAACAAATCACGGCTAAAAATAAATTTTTCCGATATTTGTTAAATGATTTCATCATCGAAAAGTTTAAAATCCCATCTTAAGTGCCTCATCAAGAAAAATTCTGAATGATGATCATGTATCCTGATATTTATAATGCCTAATTTATCATTCCTAATTTTAGAATCATGCCAATTTATCACAAACTTGGAAACTTTCCCCAAAAGCGACATACACAATTTGAAAAGCCCACCGGCGGATTATACTATGAACAATTGTTTGGCACCGAAGGGTTTCACGGACATTCCTCGTTGTTATACCATACGCACCGACCAACGCAGGTCAAGGAAATTCTCCAATCTTATTCTGTAGAACCCAAAATTGCCATTGGCAAAAACATTAAATCATTATTACTTAAAGGCTTTGAGCTGCATCCAGAACAAGATTTTCTCGACAGCCGCAAACCCCTGCTCGTCAATAAAGATTGCACGATTGGTTTGGCAGCTCCTCAAAAGTCGCTAACCAGTTATTTTTATAAAAATGCCGATGCCGATGAACTGATTTTTATTCACAAAGGCACCGGAAAATTGCGCACTATGATGGGCAATATCGCTTTCGAATACGGAGATTATTTAATAATTCCGCGCGGTATGATTTACCAAATCGAGTTTGATACGACCGATAACAGACTGTTTTATGTGGAATCTTTTGCGCCATTCTACACGCCCAAACGCTATAAAAATGGCTCAGGACAACATTTAGAACACGCTCCGTTTTGCGAACGCGATTTCAAATTACCCACCGAATTAGAAACCTTCGATCAAAAAGGTGATTTTTTAATTAAGATTAAAAAGGAAGGCATGGTGCACGAAATGGTCTATGCCACGCATCCTTTTGATGTGGTAGGTTGGGATGGATACAATTTCCCTTACGGATTCAGCATCCATAATTTTGAACCCATTACAGGCCGCGTACACCAGCCGCCACCGGTGCACCAAACATTTGAAACGGCTACTTTTGTTGTCTGTTCGTTTTGTCCGCGCTTGTATGACTACCATCCAAAAGCCATTCCCGCGCCGTACAACCATAGCAATATCGACAGTGATGAGGTCTTGTATTATGTAGCAGGCGATTTCATGAGTCGCAACAACATCGAACAAGGTCACATAACGCTACACCCTAAAGGAATTCCGCATGGCCCGGCACCGGGCGCAATGGAACGCAGTATAGGTAAAACAGTAACCGATGAACTCGCCGTAATGGTTGATACCTTTCGTCCGTTAATGGTCACCGAAGATGCAATGAAATTAGATGATGGGAAATATTACAAATCCTGGCTGGAATAAGAAGGAGCCATTTCCCGCTTTCCGTTCCAATCTTTTGTTTTTAAAGAAAAAAACAAAAGGATTTTCACTGCAATCGGGGCTAGAATTCATCAAAACAGCAACGTCCAGCAAAAACACAAATTATGTCAAAAGAAATTAAATCCGTCAATTACGGACTTGAAAAAATATTCGAAGGAGCCCAAGATTTCCTGCCCTTAATGGGAACCGATTACGTAGAATTCTACGTCGGAAATGCCAAACAAGCCGCCCACTTTTATAAGACCGCCTTTGGATTTCAGTCATTGGCCTATGCCGGACTGGAAACCGGAGTGCGAGACCGCGCTTCTTATGTATTAAAACAAGATAAAATCCGTTTGGTCTTGACCACAGCCCTGACGAGCGATTCGGTTATTGGTGACCATGTCAAAAAGCATGGAGATGGCGTAAAAGTCATTGCCCTTTGGGTGGAAGATGCCCGAAAGTCATTTGAAGAAACTACAAAACGCGGCGCCAAAGTATTTATGGAACCAGTGGTAGAACAGGACGAATTTGGAGAAGTGATCCGCGCCGGAATTTACACTTACGGAGAAACAGTACACATGTTTGTCGAACGAAAAAATTACCACGGTGCCTTTTTGCCGGGATATGTAGAATGGAAATCGGAGTACAATCCAGCACCCGTGGGTTTAAAATACATCGATCACATGGTAGGAAATGTAGGATGGAATCAGATGAACATCTGGGTAAAGTGGTATGAAGAGGTTATGGGATTTGTCAATTTCCTTTCGTTCGACGACAAGCAGATTCATACCGAATATTCGGCACTGATGAGCAAGGTGATGAGCAATGGCAATGGCCGGATTAAATTCCCCATCAACGAACCTGCAAAAGGAAATAAGCGTTCTCAAATCGAAGAATACCTTGATTTCTACGAAGGATCTGGCGTACAGCATATCGCGATAGCAACGGATGACATTATAGCAGCGGTGACCGAATTGCGCGCCAGAGGCATTGAGTTTTTATCGGCGCCACCCCATTCCTATTACCAAGACATTCCAAGCCGATTGGGCGAACACATGAAAATGATGCATGAAGATTTAAATGACATTGAAAAACTCGCCATCATGGTAGATGCGGATGAAGATGGCTATTTATTACAAATTTTCACGAAACCCGTTGAAGACAGACCGACTTTATTCTTTGAAATTATTCAACGTATGGGAGCAAAAGGGTTCGGAGCAGGAAATTTTAAGGCGTTATTTGAGTCAATTGAAAGAGAGCAAGAAAAAAGAGGAACGCTGTAGTCAAATGTTAATTTTTTTGCATAATAATCAAAATACAACGTTGTAGTGGTGTTAGTATTAAATAAAATGTGTTAAAGTTGAAATTCCGCTAGATATGTATCAATATTGCTATTATCTTTGTGCTATCAAAAATCGAAGGAGTGGTTTCCCGAAATTTTTATATAAATTTTCATAATTTATAGTTTTTTGGTTGGTTAATAGCATAAAAACTCGGTCATTATTTGACTGAGTTTTTTTGTTTTGGTACATTTGGAACGGAAATTGTATTTTCGGGCACAATTCAAAAAATAAAAAATGAAAAAAGTTATCATATTTACACTAGTGGTTTTGACGCTCGGATTTACTCCTGAAAAAGAAAGAGCTTTTGATACAGGAGAATGGTTTAAATTTAGAATACACTACGGACTAATAAATGCAGGCTATGCTACCCTCGAAGTACAAGAAGCGGTAAAGAACAATAAAAAAGTATATCATGCCATTGGCAAAGGTTACACCACTGGAATGTCAAGATTCTTTTTTAAGGTTGACGATAACTACGAAAGCTATTTTGACAAGGAGACTGGGAATCCCTACCAGTTTGTCAGAAAAATAGATGAAGGAGGTTATAAAAAAAATCAAGAAGGTTTTTTTAATCAATCCACAAAAAAAATTCTTGTTAAAGACTACAAAAACGCTACTGAAAATACTTTTTCTTTTCCGGATAATACCCAAGATATCGTGTCTACTTTTTATTATTTGAGAAATTATCCAACCATAGACAAACTTAAGGTTGGAGAATCTGTGGCCATAGACATGTTCTTTGATAATGAAACCAATAAGTTTAAGTTAAAATTTATCGGCACCCAGGATATAGAAACTAAATTTGGCGTTGTTCCCACAATGGTCTTTCGGCCTTTGGTGCAATCTGGTCGGGTTTTTAAAGAGCAAGAAAGTTTAACGGTCTGGATTTCCGACGACGACAACAAATTGCCCATCAGGATAAAAGCAGATCTCGCAGTAGGTTCTATTAAAGCAGATTTGGATGGATTCAAAGGATTAAAATATTCCTTCAAAGTTAAACCAAAACAATAATGGATATCACCAACCATACGAAGGAAATTCTTCAAAATCTAGACGATAAATTCCAATTAATAAATCAAAAAACAGACACGCACCTTGAAGGTTTGCTTTGGTCAAAACCCATCACTTATTGGGATTACATACAAACTGATGTATTACTGAATCTGCAAACCCAAAGAACTAATTTGCCAGATGAAATGGTCTTCATTATGTACCATCAGGTTAACGAATTGCTTTTCAAAATGATTCTATGGGAAATCAACCAGATTTCAAATTGCCCGCAGCCAGACACCGATTTTTTCACCGAACGATTAATGCGTATTAGCCGATACTTCGATATGCTGACAACTTCTTTCGATATTATGGGCGACGGTATGGAGGTAGCCCAATATATGAAATTCAGAAATACTTTAACACCGGCCAGTGGTTTTCAAAGTGCGCAATACCGACTTATAGAATTTGCTTCGACTGATTTAATTAACTTGATTGATTACCGATTTAGAACAACAATTGATAGAAACACACCCTACGAACATGCTTTTCAGCACCTCTATTGGCAAGCGGCAGGAAAAGATCATAGTACGGGTGAAAAATCATTTTTAATCTTAGAATTCGAACGCAAATATAAAGCGTTGTTTTTACGGGAGATGGAATCGTACAACACCATCAACCTCTGGCAAAAATTCAAACAATTGCCAGAATCCGACCAAGAAAATCGAAACCTCATTCAGGCCATGCGGCATTACGATCATACGGTAAATATTACCTGGGTAATGGGACATCTAAATGCAGCCAGAAAATACATCGACAGCGGTCAAGGAAATGGGGAAGCAACCGGTGGAAGCGATTGGAAAAAATACATGCATCCAAAATTCCAACGAAGAATTTTTTTTCCAGAACTATGGAGTGCAGAAGAATTGCGGCACTGGGGAGAAGAAAACTAAATAAGATTAATCTGTTGAAAAAAATAGCCGTACTTCTCAGTGTCTTACTCGTTTTTATTTCTTGTAATAAATCGGAAAAAAAAGCAACGCTTAAAGTAGTTTCCGCACAACCTATAATCGAAGAATTCGGGTTTACATTCAATGACTATAATGTGTTGCACGACACCATTCGCAACGGCGATACCTTCGGAAGTATTATGGGTCGACAAAATCTAGACAACCAATCGCTTTATGATATCGTCGAAAAAGTCAAAGATGGTTTTGACGTGCGATCTATTCGCGTCGGTAAGCCGATAACTTTACTCAGGTCAAAAGGACGGTATAAAAAATTACAGGCTTTTATTTACCAACCCGACCGTGGCAGCTATTACGTAATCGATTTACGAGATTCTGTTTCGGTATTTAAAAAAATCCGTCCCATTTTGGTCAGACAAAGAACTATTGCCGGAAGTCTCGACGGCTCGCTCTCAGAAGCATTAACCAAAGAAGGCGTCGACATTGCATTGGCCAACAAACTCACCAAAGTTTATGCTTGGTCTATTGACTTTTTTAAATTAAAAAAAGGCGATAAATTCGGAATCACTTTTACCGAAAGATATATAGACGACACGATTTATGACGGCGTCGACAGCCTTAAAGCTGCTTTTTTTGAATACAAAGGAAAAACCATTTACGCCTTTCCATTTGCCCAAAATGAGGCTTCAGGAAAACTCGACTATTATGATGAAGAAGGCAAAGCCCTGAAGAATTTTTTCCTGAAATCGCCACTTAAATTTGTCAACATCACCTCTCATTTCACCCAAAACCGATTCCATCCGGTGCAGTTAATTTGGAAAGCCCACAAAGGAACCGATTATGCAGCACCCACCGGAACACCCATCATGACCACCGCTAACGGGATCGTTGAGCAAACGGGTTTTACAGCAGGAAATGGGAATTTCGTAAAGGTCAAACACGACAGAACCTATTCAACCCAATATTTACACATGTCTAAAATATTAGTCCGAAAAGGCCAACGCGTCAACCAGGGCAGCGTGATCGGAAAAGTGGGAAGTACTGGTTTGGCCACCGGACCACACGTTTGCTATCGCTTCTGGAAAAACGGACAACAAGTCGACGCCTTGCGACTCAAACTCCCCAATTCAGAACCGATGGACAAAAGAAATCTCCCACGATTCCTGCAACAAATGCAACCGCTAAAGAAAGAATTGGACCGCGTTGCAGCATTGAATTTTAGAAAAAAAATTTAAGGAGCTATTTCCGGCTATGCGTTTCAATCTTTTATTGCTTTGGTAAAGACAGCAACAAACGAATGGACATTTAATGCAATAAAAGGATTTTCACTGCTATCCGGGCTAAACCCTTTAATGAATTTACAAACATTAATTGTAAATTTGCATTTCAAAAAAACAACTACTGTATAATTTTACAAACAATGGCGCTACAAAATATAAATCCCACCACCACCGATGCATGGCAAAAACTCCGACAACATTTTGCCACCATGCGAACGGCTTCCATGAAAGCCTTGTTTGAACAAGACAAAAACCGCATCGCGCATTTTCATTTAGAATGGAATGATTTCCTTTTGGATTATTCCAAAAACATCATCAATTCAGAAACCATAGATTTGCTATTGGATTTAGCGAAACAAGTTGATTTAGAGGAGGCCATCACAAAATATTTTTCCGGAGAAATAATCAATCAAACTGAAAACAGAGCCGTGCTTCACACTGCCTTGCGTGCGCCCGATACTGCTCAGATCACAACTGAAGGTAAAAACGTAATGCCCGAAATTGTTGTTGTAAAAAATAAAATGGAAGCCTTTACCAATCAAGTCCTAAAAGGAGAAAGAAAAGGCTACACGGGTAAGGCATTTACCGATGTTGTAAATATCGGAATTGGCGGTTCAGATTTGGGTCCGGCCATGGTAGTGGAAGCGCTTCAATATTATAAAAACCACCTCAATATTCATTTTGTTTCCAATGTTGACGGCGATCACGTCAACGAAATTCTTAAAAAAATTCCGGTCGAGACCACGCTTTTTGTCATCGCTTCCAAAACATTTACTACACAGGAAACGTTGACCAATTCGGAAACCATTAGACAGTGGTTTCTTCAATCGGCGGCGCAGAAAGATGTAGCGAAACATTTCGTCGCCGTATCAACCAATGTTGAAAAGGTAACACAATTCGGAATTGATTCAGCGAATATTTTTCCTATGTGGGATTGGGTTGGTGGGCGATTTTCCCTTTGGGGCGCTGTGGGGTTGTCGGTTAGTCTTGCAGTTGGTTTTGAAAATTTTGACAGACTGTTAAAAGGCGCCCACGAGATGGATGAGCATTTCAAAACCGCAGCGTTGGATAAAAACATGCCGGTCGTGTTAGCCCTTTTAAGCGTTTGGTACAACAACTTCTTCGAATCTGAAAGTGAAGCTTTGATTCCGTATACCCAATATCTGCAGAAACTAGCACCATATTTACAGCAAGGAATTATGGAAAGTAATGGCAAGAGTATGGGCCGCAATGGAATTGCAGTAAATTATCAAACCGGTGCTATTATCTGGGGAGAACCGGGAACCAATTCACAGCACGCGTTTTTTCAATTGTTACACCAAGGAACTAAGTTGATCCCGACAGACTTTATTGGATTTGTACAACCATTGTTCGGAAATAAAGACCACCATGACAAATTAATGTCGAATTTTTTCGCACAGACCGAAGCATTAATGAATGGAAAAACGGAAGCACAGGTTCAGGCAGAATTTGACCAACAAGGCATGTCTGCAGCGCAAGCCTCATTTCTTCTTCCTTTCAAAGTATTCCCGGGAAACAAGCCGACCAATACAATATTAATTCAAAAATTAACACCCGAAGCATTGGGTGCTTTGGTAGCACTATACGAACACAAAATATTTATTCAAGGCGTCATATGGAATATATTTAGTTATGACCAGTGGGGCGTTGAGCTGGGAAAACAACTGGCCAGTTCGATATTAAAAGAAATAACTTTGGGGAAAATTCACGATCACGACAGCTCTACCACGTTTTTATTAAACCATTTCCTAAAAA
Organism: Flavobacterium sp.; assembly: GCA_014378065.1. Classification (GTDB taxonomy): domain Bacteria; phylum Bacteroidota; class Bacteroidia; order Flavobacteriales; family Flavobacteriaceae; genus Flavobacterium. The sequence goes on along the minus strand of JACMOK010000084.1, from coordinate 8,238 downwards.
ACAAATAAGTCTAGATCATAAATGGGGGAAAGCATACTTAGGGTTAATTTTTTAATACTTTTTTTCTTATATTTGATATTCAAAATTTAAATCTATGTATACTTTTATTCAGAAATTTCATTCCGGTTGGGCCTATCTGGCCTTATTGCTTTTAATAATTGCAGTAGTTAATTCGTTAATAGGAATGTTTTCTAACAAAGCATTTACTGCTACAGATAGAAAGATCGCTTTATTTGCTTTAATTGGCACTCATATCCAATTAATTGTAGGTTTGATTTTGTATTTCGTTTCTCCTCTTGGATGGGCTTCATTTGGCCAAATGAGTGATAAAATGTTGCGGTTGACCTCTCTTGAACACCCGCTGACCAATATTATTGCCATTGTTTTGATTACCATCGGATGGTCAAAACACAAAAAGGCCATCGAAAATAAATTAAAATTTAAGGCAATAGCTATTTTTTACGGCTTGGGGCTATTACTTATTTTAAGTAAAATTCCTTGGTCATTATGGTTTCAAAAATAAATTCTACCAAAAGCAAAAGCATTTTAACTGAATATAATTTTTGAAGACAAGACCACTAATTAAGTAACAAATGAAGAAAGCAACCATCTTAATTTTTTTATTGGCGTTTATTGGTGCAGCTAACTGTCAAATTGTTTCGAAGGAGAAGCTAAAATCAGAGCCAAAAGACACCATAAAAAGAACAATACTGGTTGAGCCGGAAATCGTATTTAACGATTCGGTCATTGTGGTGAAGGGCAAGTTTCGATTGTACAAAAAGGAGGCCCATGCCTCATACTATGCCAATAAATTCAACGGAAGGAGAACGTCAAGTGGCAAAAAATTTGACAACAATAGATATACAGCAGCACACCGTAAACTACCTTTTGGCACTCTTTTAAAAATCACCAATGAACAAAACGGAAAGTTTGTAGTTGTTGAGGTTACAGACCGCGGTCCGTTTACGCGAGGGCGGGAAATTGATTTAACCAAACGGGCTTTTATGGAAATAGCTTCCAACAAAAACAGTGGCGGCATCAGCGTTAAGATTGAAGTATTAAATTAGTCCTACCAGCTTTTAAAAGGATTTTCATTTAGGTAAGCATTGTAATAGCGTTGGTCATTGGTTACTTCTTGCCCTAACCAGTGGGGTTTTTCAAAATCTTCTTCTTCAGATGAGAGTTCGATTTCAGCAATGACGAGCCCCTCATTTTCTCCAAAAAACACATCCACTTCAAAAATGTGTTGACCCGCTTGAATTTCATATCGTGTTTTTTCAATTATGCCTTTTTCACAGAGCGACAATAAAGGCCTCGCCTCACTCAATGCGATTTCTGTTTCCCATTCAAAACGCGTCATGCCGGTTGCATTTCCTTTTCCTTTAATCGTCAGAAAACCACTTTCTCCTTTAATGCGAATCCGTACGGTACGTTCGGGATGCGAATTGAGATACCCTTGGTAAATGGGATGTTTTGCGTAAGCCTGCATTTTGTAGGCATCCGAGGTCACTAAAAATTTGCGCTCTATTTCAAACATTATTTTATTTTTATTGTATTTTCAAAGATATTATTTTTTTTATTCATCAAGAGCGAGTTATTTCTTGCTGCTGGTTATAAATTTGCAAGATGCACGAACCCACTTTCAATAGAAAAATCATCCACGTAGATATGGATGCGTTTTATGCTTCGGTAGAGCAATTGGATAATCCTGCTTTGCGCGGAAAACCCATCGCAGTTGGAGGTGGAGAGAATCGAGGGGTGGTGGCAGCGGCAAGCTATGAAGCAAGAAAATTTGGGGTTAGAAGTGCAATCAGTGGTTTTTTGGCAAAAAGAAATTGTCCCGAACTGATCTTTGTCCCTCCGCGCTTTGAGCGATATAAGGAGATATCAAATGCTATCAGGAAAATCTTTTTAGATTATACCGATTTGGTAGAGCCGCTTTCTCTGGATGAAGCTTACTTGGATGTTACCCAAAACAAAAAAGGAAACCCGAGCGCTACTTTAATAGCACAGGAAATCCGGAAACGTATCTTTGAGGAATTAGGATTAACCGCGTCAGCAGGTATTTCGGTCAATAAATTTGTTGCTAAAATCGCCTCAGATTTTAACAAACCCAATGGACAGAAAACGGTGAATCCGGAAGAAGTACTTTCGTTTTTGGAAGTACTACCCATTCGAAAATTTTATGGTGTGGGGAAAGTAACCACCGAAAAAATGTACCAACTCGGCATTTTTACCGGCCTTGAACTAAAAGACAAATCATTGGAATTTTTAGAGAACCATTTCGGAAAATCAGGTGCTTTTTATTATCATGTCGTAAGAGGCATTCACAATAGTGAGGTAAAATCAAATCGCATTGCAAAGTCGGTAGCGGCAGAGCATACGTTTGATGAAAATTTATCTTCCGAAATTTTCATGCAGGACAAACTTGAAACCATTGCCAAAGAACTTGAACGCCGGTTAAAAAAACACAACATTGCCGGTAAAACGGTGACTTTAAAAATTAAGTATAGCGATTTTACACTTCAAACCCGGAGCAAAACATTGCCTTATTTTATTTATGACAAGGCTTTGCTTTTTGAGACAGCTAAAGAATTATTGTATCAGGAACGCATGAAGAATTCAGTTAGACTACTCGGAATTTCACTTCATAATCTTAATACCGAGGTAAAAAAAACGATTGCCGTTCAATTAAAATTTGATTTTTAACAATAAATCCTTCTCAAATAGAAAAGGCTTTTAGTGGCAATCATATTGCATAATATTTTATTCGATTTCAGAAACTCGAAGCGTATTTACCATTCCTTTATCGGCAACGGGCATGGCGGCTAGATTAATTAAGAAATCACCTTTGTCAACAAAGCCTTTGTCGCGTGCCATTTGATTGATGTCGGTTACCGTGTCATCCGTACTTACAAATTTGTCATAATAGAATGATTTTACGCCCCAAAGCAAATTCAATTGCGTTAAGATGCGTGTGTTAGAAGTAAAGACCAATATATGTGCTTGCGGGCGCCATGCCGAAATCTGAAAAGCGGTGTAACCGCTATTGGTTAAGGTGCAGATGGCTTTGGCTTTAATAATATTGGCCATCATTGCCGCGTGGTGGCAAATCGACTTGGTAATGAATCGTTTTGTTCTCACTTGCGGCGTATTTTGAGGTACTTGGATAAGCGGAGAGTCTTCTACAGCTTCAATAATTTGCGTCATTTTTTCTATCACTTGCACCGGATAATTTCCAACAGAAGTTTCGCCTGAGAGCATCACCGCATCAGCGCCATCCATCACCGAATTGGCGACATCATTAACTTCAGCGCGCGTGGGGGTTAAACTAGTGATCATTGTTTCCATCATTTGCGTGGCGATAATCACAGGAATACGAGCGGTCTTAGCTCGGTTAACTAATTTTTTCTGAATTAAGGGCACTTCGTGCGCAGGCACTTCGACACCCAGATCACCTCGGGCAACCATCAAACCGTCGCAGAAAGCAACGATTTTGTCAATGTTGGCGACTCCTTCCGGTTTTTCAATTTTAGCAATAATTGGTATTTTGTGATCAGAATGCTTGGCGATCAAATCTTGTAATTCCATCAAATCTTCTGCGGTTCTAACGAAGGAAAGTGCAATCCAATCTACTTTTTGTTCAATAGCAAAAATGGCGTCTTTAATATCCTTTTTAGTCAAGGCAGGCAGCGAAACTTTTGTATTGGGAAGATTTACTCCTTTCTTAGATTTTAACGGGCCTCCCTGAATGACCCTGCAAATTACTTCTGTGGTACCATTGGTTTCAATGGCTTCGAACATGAGCTTTCCGTCATCTAACAGAATTTTTTCACCTGGTTTTACGTCTCTAGGAAATTCTTTATAATTCATGTAGACGCGCTCTGCGGTTCCCGGAATGTCCTCGGCCGTTTGAAAAGTAATAATATCACCCGGGTGTACAACGACATCTTCTTTCATGACGCCCACGCGAAGTTTAGGGCCTTGCAAGTCTCCAAGGATAGCGGTAGTGTAACCAAACTCATCATTAAGGCCACGAATCAAATCGATTTTAGATTTCACATCTTCATAATCAGCATGGGAAAAATTGACTCTAAAAACGTTGACTCCAGCATCAATCATGTCTTTTAGGACTTCTCTGCTGCTACAAGCGGGACCAAGCGTGGCTACAATTTTAGTTTTTTTGTTTGTTGACATGGGGTTTAAAAAATTAAATTGTTTTTTGATTTTATTTTTTGCGGAACAATCGCATAAACTGTTGAAATCCGATCGATTGATTTTAATTCTTTAATAATTTCTTCAAGTGTAAAAGTGTTGGTATTGTTTTCAATTTTAAGAAAATAGTCTACTTTTTTCAATTCAGAAAGCAGGTAAACTTTGGTAGCAATTTCAACGTCTGTATTTAAAAAAAGATTTTGACCGGTACTTTTCTTGCGAACCGTAAATTCGTTTTTGTTTTGGATAAGTGTCCATAGCATATCATTATTAAGATCTTCAAAAATAAATTTCGAAAAGAAAGCTTCTCCTTCTTTGGTAGTTACCCCAATTTCGTCCTTGCTCTTGCTTAAAATAATCGGAAGTTTTTGATTGATGAAATATGCCAAACGATAGTCTTCTAGGGCAGAATGAATCGCAATAAGGTCATAATCTACTTCGTCAAATTCATCGATATGTAACTTCAACACAGCCATTTTTCTGATGAAAATAAGCTGTAAATATAGTATTTAAATGCGAAAAATAAACAGTCAACGAAAGAAGTTAACCGTAATTTAGCAACGAAAACGTTATAGTTTTAAGAATTTCTGACTACCTGACATCTATTTTCTCCTGAAACGCAAAATAAGCTCTTTTAGAGGCTATTTCTTCCGCCTTCTTTTTGGAAGCTGCCCGCGATTTTGCCACAACTTTTCCATCAATGCTTAATTTTACGCCAAACAGTCGCTCTCCAGTGATTCCGTTGTCTTCAAAAACATCGTAATGGAAGGATTTTTTTTCTTTTTGACACCACTCGATCAGCAAGCTTTTATAGCTAATAACTTTGCCCTCGAGTCTTGCGATATCAACATAGGGAACGATTACTCGTTTTTGAATAAATTTTTCGCAATAGTCATAGCCGCGGTCTAAATAGATTGCTCCAATCAGGGCTTCAAATACGTTTCCATGAATGTTTTCACCAAAATTAGTGCTTGGTACTTTGCTTTCAATAAATAGAATCAGATTTAGATCACGGCCCAATTCATTTAAATGCTCTCGGCTTACTATTTTTGAACGCATTTTGGTCAAATAACCTTCATCACCGGCTGGTGCTTTATTAAATAAATGTGCGGCGATGACAGCACTCAAAATGGCATCTCCCAAAAACTCTAAACGCTCGTAATTTATGGGATTTCCTTTAACATCTAATTTATTGGAAGAACGATGCGTGAAAGCTTTTTTGTAGAAAGCGATTTTTTGGGGTTTGAATCCCAATATTTTTTCAATAGTATCAAAAAAAATCCCGTCCTCATTTGAACGGGATGATTTAGATAATATTTTCTTAATGAAACGCATTTTTTAGACCTCTAATTTTTTAAATAAAACGCAGGCATTGTGTCCGCCAAATCCAAAAGTATTGCTCATGGCCACTTTGACATCTCTTTTTTGTGGTTGGTTGAGCGTAAGATTTAGAGTCGGATCGATATTTTCATCTGCTACGGTATGATTGATGGTAGGTGGAACAATGCTATGTTTCATTGCTAAAATCGAAGCGATTGCCTCAATCGCGCCAGCAGCTCCTAGCAAATGCCCGGTCATTGATTTGGTCGAGTTGATGTTGATTGTTTTGGCATGCTCTCCAAAAACCGCGCTGATGGCTTTTAATTCTGCAACGTCCCCCAAAGGAGTGGAAGTTCCGTGTGTGTTGATATGATCTACATCTTCTGGCCTCATTCCGGCATCTCTCAATGTATTTTTCATCACTGCAATGACTCCAATTCCTTCTGGATGCGGTGCGGTCAGATGGTAGGCATCGGATGACATCCCGCCGCCGCCAATTTCACAATATATTTTCGCGCCTCTGGCTTTGGCATGTTCGTAATCCTCTAATACTAATGCGCCTGCACCTTCTCCTAATACAAATCCATCGCGAGTAGCATCGAAAGGACGAGAAGCGGTTTCAGGACTTTCATTTCTAGTAGATAAGGCATGCATCGAATTAAATCCGCCCATTCCGGCAATCGTGATGGCCGCCTCTGAACCTCCAGAAATAATAACATCACACATTCCCAATCGAATATAATTAAAGGCATCAATCAACGCATTGGCTGAAGATGCGCAAGCAGAAACCGTTGTGTAATTTGGGCCCATATATCCATTGCGCATCGAAATATGTGCAGGGGCAATATCAGCAATCATTTTAGGGATAAAGAAAGGATTGAATTTGGGCGTTCCATCGCCTTTGGCGTAATAAATAACCTCTTCCTGAAACGTTTGTAGACCACCAATACCGGCGCCCCAAATCACGCCAACCCTATATTTATCAACATTATCGTCTGTAAGTCCGGCATCTTTGATGGCTTCGTCACTTGCAGCAATGGCATACTGAGCAAATTTATCGAGCCTACGCGACTCTTTGCGGTCCATGTATTCCTCAATATTGAAATTTTTAACTTGACAGGCAAATTTTGTTTTGTGCTTTTCTGTATCGTAATATGTTATTGGAGCAGCGCCACTAATACCATTGATCAGGCTGTTCCAATATTCCTCAATATTGTTTCCTATTGGAGTAAGTGCGCCCAAACCCGTAACAACAACCCGCCTTAATACCATGCGTATAATTTTATAATTAGCAATCTAAATTAATAATACCCATGCTTTGTTCTATGTTTCATCATAAAAAAGACACAGGTATTACATAATTTTTTTATCTAAATGATTGAACTTTCAATCAGTGATTTAACTTATAAAAAACAATAACACCCATAAATATAAAAGTTTACGGGTGCATTGGTTATTATTTTTTAGCTTCTTCGATGTAAGAAATAGCTTGACCAACAGTAGCGATGTTTTCTGCTTGGTCGTCTGGAATTTGTATATCAAATTCTTTTTCGAACTCCATGATAAGCTCAACAGTGTCTAATGAATCTGCTCCCAAGTCATTGGTAAAGCTAGCTTCTGTTACAACTTCGTTTTCGTCAACGCCTAATTTGTCTACGATAATCGCTTTAACTCTTGATGCAATGTCTGACATAATCTTTAATTTTAAAATTTAATTTGTTGGCAAAAATAAAAAACTTTATTTTAAAACCACCTTTTAGTTAATAAATGTGTCCACGAATTTAAAAAATTTATTTCACAAAGACCTCTTAAATTTATTTATTATCGTTTATTATGCTTTTTTTTGCGTGTGAAATTACTGCAACCATGAAAAAAATTGTACTGTTTGCATCAGGTTCGGGAACGAATGCCGAAAATATAATTCGATATTTCAATGAGAATCAGAAAGCCAAAGTCACCGCGGTTTTTTCAAACAATCCGACTGCGAAAGTGATCGATCGCGTAAAAAATCATGAGGTAACAACAGTTGTTTTTACAAAGGATGAATTACATAACGGATATGTATTGGAGCAATTGAATGTATTGCAGCCCGATCTGATTGTTTTAGCTGGATTTTTATGGCAATTCCCAGTTTCAATCATTGAAAAATACCCGAATAAGATCATCAACATTCATCCTGCTTTATTGCCGAAATACGGAGGGAAAGGTATGTATGGCATCAAGGTTCATGGGGCTGTTCTTAACAATAAAGAAACCGAAACCGGTATTACGATTCACCATGTGAACGAACATTATGACGAAGGCAACATCATTTTTCAACAATCCATAAAGATTGATGACTGCACGACGCCTGAAGAAATTGCCGAAAGGATACACAAACTAGAGCGCGAACATTTCCCAATTGTTATCGAACAATTCCTAAATTTAAAGTCGTAAAACAATGTCGCATCAAGTACATATTTACACTGATGGTGCTTCCAAAGGAAATCCCGGAAACGGTGGTTATGGTGTTGTTATGGAATGGGTCGGCACACCATATCAGAAAGAGTTTTTTGAAGGATTTCGATTGACGACAAACAACAGGATGGAGTTGCTAGGAGTGATTGTAGGTTTGGAAAAACTAAAAAACCCAAACACAAAAGTACTCGTTGTTTCCGACTCTAAATATGTAGTGGATTCGGTCGAGAAAAAATGGGTTTTTGG
>JACMOK010000083.1 GCA_014378065.1 Flavobacterium sp. | reverse complement strand
TAATTGCTAAAGGTATAATACATAAATCCTGAACAATCAAATCCTTCGGGGGTGGTTCCGCCCGAACGATAACGAGTTCCAATATTTTCCGCAGCTTTCGAAATCAGTTGATTTATAAAATCGGCATCGCGTACTGTATTTGCCTCTTTACTTTCAAATTTTTGCTCAGTATTTGGGACTTCACTTGCAATTGGATTTTCGACAAATATTTCTTTTACAATCAATTTCGAACCGCGGATTTTAAGCACCGAACCCACCAGTAATTTATTGGAAATATTCGGATTTTGGATTTCCAATTCGGCGACTGTCAGACCATATTGCTTAGCAATTCCGTACTTCGTTTCTTTTGGTAAAACTTCGTGAGCTATTTCGGTTGCTGCTGTCTTGTCTTTTATATTTTGTGACACAACCGCAATTTCTTTTTCAATTTTCACTTCTTTATTCTCTGCAACAAGAATCGAATTAGTATCCGCTTTAACCGAAACATTAATTTTTTGACCCACTTTCAAGGATTTCGTGCATAATATAGGATTCGCTTTTTGCAAATCAGCAAGCGTTATTTTGTATTGCTTGGCAATAGAATACAGCGATTCTTTAGGTAAGACTTCGTGAATAAATTGGGTTGTTGATTCCTTTTGTTCTTCAATCGGTTTTGTTTTAACTTGCACTTCTTTTTCAGGTTTAACCTCTTTTTGCTCCACAACTTTTTCCGTTGTCAAACTCAAATTAATACCTTCTTTTATTGGAACAGTAATTTTTTGCCCAACTTGCAAAGACTTAGTTCCTAATGCTGGATTGGCATTTTGCAAATCGGCAAGCTTGATTCCGTATTTTTTTGTTATGGAATATAATGTTTCTTTTGGCAGCACTTCATATTCAATTTCTTGCGTTGGAATTTTTAATTTCTCGTCTTTTTTAGGAGCAACGACTGGTTCTTCTTTTGGAATATTTTTTTTGGAAACGTTGGACTTTTCAACATTAGTTGGTTTTACTACTTCTTTTGCTACAACAAAATCCTCTAAAGCCGTTTGGGGAATCTTGATGGTTTGTCCTGTTTTCAGTCCTTCCTTTTCAAGATTAGGATTGATTTTATGCAAATCTTCGATAGCTATATGGTGTTGTTTGGCAATGCCATACAGTGTTTCTTTGGGTAGCACTTCGTGGATTTTTTCCGGAAGATTGCTTGCGATTACGGGTGTAGCAACATCAGCATTCTGTTTTGTATTGGTTGGAATTAACAAAACCGTCTTCCCTTTAATTCCGTTCACGGCATCGGGATTGAGTTCGTAAATCATCGACGGTTTTACATTGTATTCCTGTGCAATTTCGCTGATGGTTTCGCCACTAGATACAGTATGCTGCATGTATTTTTCTTGCGAAAAAAGACTCATACTACTCAAAAAAAGAATCAAAAAAAGCCAACCTAAATACTTCATAAACTCGATTTAAATTCAAAATTTAATCACTGAATGTCCTTTATATTTGACAAGACAAGATAATTGAAAATTTTTGAAAAATTGAATAATTATCTAACTTTAATGGCAAAATAAACGAAAAATAAGTTTGAATAGGCAAATCTAGACCATAAATGCAATAAGCAAACATTTTTAACAACTCTTTACAATCGATTTAACAAAATTATTTTTGAAAAATAGTTGAATAGTTAGGCTAAACTTTTTAAATATTTTTTCATCAAATAAGTATTAAACAAAGTCAAATACCGTTCGAAACGGTCTTTTTGAAAACTCGGATTCGTAATGCCGTGACATTGTCCTGGATAGATGATAAGCTCCGTTGGAATCCCTAATGGTTTGAATGCCTGGTACATTTGCTCGCTTCCTACTGCCGGAACATTATAATCACTTTCGCCAACCACAAATTGCCTAGGCGTTTTGATTTTGCTGGCTTTCAAAAAAGGATACGAAAGTACCACATATTTATCAAAGTTTTTCCAAGGCTGCCCAATTTCATTGTCATATTGTAAAATGTATTGGTCTACGCCATACATCGAAGAAACCATAGCAACACCTGCACCGCTAGAAGCCGCTTTGAAACGGGTATCCGAAGCGATGACATAATCCGTCAGAATACCGCCGTAACTCCATCCTCCTATTCCCAATTTATTAGCATCGGCGATGCCTTTTTGAACAACATAATCCGCAGCTTCTAAAATGTCCAATACTTCTTTATTGCCCCAATCACCCGTAATTACTTTACATTAATCCAAGCCACGACCATTTGAACCTCTATAATTTACACCCACAACTGCATAACCTGCGGCGGCTAACATTTGTCTAGAAAGATCGAAACTATATTCATCCTGACCTACTGGACCACCATGAATGAAGAAAATTGTCGGTAATTTTTTACCGACCGTCGCATTTGCTGGACGATACAAAAGGTTAAAAACTAATGTTCCGTCTTTACTTTTTGACGTAAATCCTCAGACGGTCGTAAGTGTTATTTTTTCTAAAAAGGAATCTAGGTGTTTGGTAAGACGACGCGTATTTCCACCTTCAAGTGCATAGATTTCTGTTGGCATTTATGATTCACTCATAGCCGTTAAAAAACTGTCTGAAGGATGAAGTTCTAATGAAGAAAAACTTCGATTACCGCGTGCAATTTTAGTCATTTTACAACCCGAAATAGAAAATTCGGCAACATATCTTGTCCTATCATACGTCGCCAAAGCCATTTAAGAAGTTCCGTTTTTAGTCCAGCGTGAGCTTCCAACTGTTCTATCCAAAATTTTTGAAAGTAGTTTTGGCTCTCCGCCTTCTTTCGAAACGACACACAAAACGGATTGGTCGTTCATAATATAATTATCCGAAGAAGTAGATCTTAAATACACTATTTGTTTTCCATCAGGACTCCATTGCGGTGCAGAATCGCTTCCTGTCCAAGTGGTTATTTGCTTCATTGTCGCATTCGCTTTAGCATCAATAACCCAAATATCAGTATTTTCATTTCTGTCTGGATCGGTGGTACGATTACTCAAAAAAGGTAATTTGGTTGCCATGTGGTGACCATTTGGCAATCGTTTCATCATAAATTCCTTTGGTAAGGGTATCCATTTTTTTGGCGGCAACATCATAAAGATAAAGATGTTATGGTTTTCGGGTTAAATATCCTATAATGTCTTGTTTGAAATGATAGCGGTCAATAACAATTAGTTTTGGATTTTTTACTTTTGCTGTATCAGGTTGAGTTTTGATAACCAAAGCAATTTTGCTTCCATTTGGCGACCATTCGTACTCGTCTAAATCTCCTTTTTTCAAATCGGTTAGTTGTTTGGCTTCGCCTCCGCGTCTATCCATTATCCAAATTTGACTGCCTTTGAGTCCGTTTCGAGAAGACACAAAGGACAAATATTTCCCGTCTGGACTCCAATTGGGCTGTTATTCACTTTCTGGACTATTGGTCAATTGAATAGACTCTTTTCCATCCCAAGAAACCGTCCAAATATCGAAGTTTCGTTTGTTTTTTACAGAATCCATCGTTGATAGTGTGTAGGCAACCCAATTGCCATTAGGAGAAATATGGGAATATCTCAAGTTTTGCAAACGGTAAAACATCCGAAGGTTTTAAACTGCGTTTGGTTATTTTTTGAGAAATAATGGATCCTGCAAAAAGGAACATTAAAAGCATTACAATTGGTTTCATACTGGTTTTGTTTTTAATTAGGGTAGTTGGATTGGTTTTGATTCCCAATGTAAGTATTTTTTTTGAAGTAGCGGCACCTTAACAATCGTTAAAATTAATGCTATGAATGTGGTTGAGCAATAGCTGCGGCTGTTATGCGAAGGCTATTTACATTATCTAATCCAATTTTGAATAAAAGGTTTTTACTTGATTATGTGGACTATTGGAACGGGAGCGAAGGCGAGTTCCGATAGCTCCTATCGGAATCGCACAGCACCCCAGAATAGAACAATAATTTTATTTTAGGAAAGACCTTGTAGAGCGGATAAGGAAAAAGTAGTAGCATTGCTGGATCAAATTCGTACTATGCTAACTACTAAGCTCGATGTGTTGATGCGTTTATTAGAAACCAGCAACCCCACTATGTATAATTTGTATATGCTAGCAAAAGCCCAAGACCGGTGCTCTAGAGCTGTAGACCTTACGATTGCTGCAACGGTAGCTGACGGCGCAACAACCACTATTCACAGCAGTGCGGCTTATGACGAAAATACTTTTTACACAATTCAAAAATAGGGGAACTGAGTCGGTTCAATTTTCTTTATCAACTACTAAAGACACCGATGGCGCAGCATTAGTATTGCTAGCCGAGGGCGAAATAAGGTCTCGTCAGGCACAAAATTTATCGCCAACAGGCTTGTTTTTCACTGTAAAAATACTTCGGCTGTGCCCGCTACGGCAAAGCTTTGGGTAGAATAGGGGGTTTAGATTGCAGATATTAGGTTGTTTAAAATTGTTTAAAGGTTTAAGATTATTTAAAGGTTGTTTAAGATGATTAAAAATTGTTTAAAACCCGAAAGATACTTCCTATAGCTATCGGGGCTGAAATCTGAAAAAGCTAGCTTTAGATGGCTTTTTTTGTTCACTCCATTTTTAACGTATTGTAGTTCGTCATATATTTGACCCTGAAGATATAAAGTTTCATTTTCATCTATTTTTAAGTAAAATCCTGAACCCAAATCATATGTTTCTTTTCTTTTTATTACTTTACTTGTTTTTATTGCAAGAATTTGTGCTTTTCCATTTTGTATTTCGTCTTCAACCTTTTTATTCCAATTTGTTTTACCACTTTTTTTCATTATAGAATAAGTAATTAAAACTGAAATTATTATTAACGGAATTAAAATTATTAGTTGAGTTTCTGATTCTACTTTTGTTACAAATTTGTTAATTGCTATAAATGGTAATATTAGTAATAAAACTATTCATTTTTTTGCGAAATTTTTCAAAATGTTGCCAAATAGAGTATTTTCTACTTTTCAGCAAATCGATTTCCTCCGTATTATATGGTCTTTCACCTTTTATTATCATAATAGCTATGATCTTTCTTTAAAATATCTGCCAACGTCAGCTTGTATAAAAACCTAAAACAAGTCTCTGAGAAATTGCGTATATAGAATTTTTCAAAGATAAGGGTCTTAATATAAAAACGCCCAAAGGGGTTTTTAGACAGTTTGACTTTTTCGGTCTTGGCGCAGCGGGTTTGATGAGCACGGAATATAAAGACTACAACAAAATTACAAAAAAAATCCTCGACAATCTAAAATTTAGAAAGCGAGGATTTTTCATTAAAAACCTAAAATCAAAAACAATAATACTATTTTTTGATCAAACGAATTGTTTTCGCTTGCCCAGCGTTTTCTAGTATTACATTGTAAATTCCAGAGGTATAGTTTGCACCTATTTCCACTGCATTTGTATTTGTTTTCTTGTTCTCGATCATTCTTCCCTGCATGTCATATACTTGAATAGTAGTAGCTGCTGTGTTTGATGATTCGATAGCCAAATTAAATACTCCTGATGATGGATTAGGATAAGCTATAACCTTGAAATCTGTTGCTACTTGTGGCGCTTTTGCGATTCTAGCTGTTGTAGTACAAGCGTTCGAAGTTAATGTAAGTACTTTGTTTGTAACACTTACCCCAAAACCGTTAACCGATTGAATCGATATTTTTTTCTGGGTTGGTATAACTGATGTAAATCCGTTTGGATAATTCACCGTGAATGATGCTCCTGCTACCGCATTGATTGTTCTAGTATTCATCACTCCTCCAACAATCGTAGTGCCTACTGGTGCAGTAATATTGTACAGATTTGTTTTTGCAGCTGCCATTGTGATGGTGTAAGTTACACTTGATGCTTGATTTGAACAAATCGCTAGCGATCCTACTACTATCCCAGCTGCTGATGGAAGTCCTGCTGTTAATTTGAGCAATGTAGCTGTTGATCCAGTTGCTGGTAGTGCGGCTATATTACTTATTACCGATGATCCCATACAATTTACTGCTTTAATCCCTACATATAACGATGCAGTTCCTGATGCTACATCTTCAAAGTTTACTCTAATACTATTTGAGCTTAAAACTGATCCTGCAACTACATTTACACCCTCGGCTAATTCCCAAGAGAATGAACTTGCTAGTGTTGTAGCTGCTACTGTACCTACTAATGTAAGCGGTGTGTTAGTACCAATGTATTTGCTAATATCTGTCACTGCAACTGTAGAACTAACTGCCATATCAAACATTTTTAATGTTGGTGCGGCTGGTCGTACTGCGGTCAATGTCAATAATTTTCCTGTAGATGTAGTAGTTGGATTTGCAAGGGCAGTATTGGAAGTTGTTGAAACTCCTACCCCATTTACCGCTTTCACGCCTATTCTTAAAACATTGGTAGATACTGGTAAGCTAACAACTGT
>JACMOK010000015.1 GCA_014378065.1 Flavobacterium sp. | reverse complement strand
CCGAATCCAACTAATGGCTTGGTTTCGATACTATCCAAAACCCAAATTAACGAAATTTCAGTCTATAATCCTGAAGGAAGGTTGTTGTATCAAAAGCAAATCAACGGCATGAATGCCAAAGTAGACCTTTCGGCGTTTGCGGTTGGAACTTATTTTTTCAAATTGAAGTTCGATGAAAAGCAAGCCAATTTTAAGATTTTGAAATCAAATTAATCTCACAAAAAAAACCACTCCGCAACGGGTGGTTTTTTTATTAGCAACGTTGGCTCCAAAGCCGCGATAATAAAATGTATTTTTTTTTATTCAGTTATGAGCTGCATAAAATCAAGTGCTTTTTTAATCGATTTCACTTGGTCGAAAGTCAGCAGCAGTCGCAAACCGTTAGGAGTTTGTTTTTCCTTCATCTGACATATTTGCGATTGCGTCTTTACAAACTGCAGAACTTTATGGAATGCGGTGGATGCGTAATAATCACTTTGCTGGTCCGAAACAAAATAGGCAACCATCTTACCTTTTTTCATCACAAGTTTTTCAATCCCCAACTGGGTCGCAATCCATTTAATTTTGATGCTGTTCAACAATGAAATGGCCGGCTTGGGTAAAGGGCCAAAACGATCGATGAGTTTATTTTCATAGACCTGCAATGCTTCTTCGGTTTTGATCAAACTCAGCTCGTTGTATAGGTTAAGCCGTTCAGAAATGTTGTTGATGTATTCATCTGGAAACAGTAATTCGAAATCAGTATCTATTTGAAGGTCTTTAACGTATTCTTTTTGCGGCTTAGTTTCGCCGGCATACAAGTCTTTAAACTCATTTTCTTTTAATTCATCAATTGCTTCATTCATGATTTTCTGATAAGTGTCAAAACCAATTTCATTGATAAAGCCACTTTGTTCGCCACCTAACAAATCACCTGCTCCGCGAATTTCTAAGTCTTTCATCGCAATATTAAAACCGCTACCGAGTTCACTAAATTGCTCCAAAGCTTGAATGCGTTTTCGGGCATCATCGGTCATGACAGAATAAGGCGGGCAAATAAAATAACAAAATGCTTTTTTGTTACTTCTTCCCACTCGACCTCGCATCTGATGTAAATCTGACAGTCCAAAATTGTTGGCGTTATTAATAAAAATCGTATTGGCATTGGGCACATCCAGACCACTTTCGATGATTGTGGTAGCAACCAACACATCAAACTCTCCGTTCATAAAGCCAAGCATCAACTCTTCCAGCTTGCTTCCTTCCAATTGTCCGTGACCAATTCCCACCCGCGCATCGGGCACCAAACGCTGAATCATACCTGCAAATTCTTTGATGTTTTCTATGCGGTTGTTGATAAAAAAAACTTGGCCATTGCGTTGAATTTCATACGAAATCGCATCGCGAATTAGCTCTTCAGAAAAGCCCACCACATTGGTTTCTATAGGATAGCGATTCGGAGGAGGCGTCGTTATTACGGATAAATCGCGTGCTGCCATTAACGAAAATTGTAAAGTTCTCGGAATAGGAGTTGCCGTTAGCGTAAGTGTGTCGACATTGGCGGCTATGGTTTTGAGTTTGTCTTTAACGTTGACGCCAAATTTTTGTTCTTCATCCACAATCAACAAGCCCAAGTCTTTAAATACCACATTTTTGTTGACCAATTGGTGGGTTCCAATAACGATGTCGAGTTTTCCTTCGGCAAGCTGTTTTAATGTTTCTGCTTTTTGCTTGGCGGTTCGAAACCGATTCAAGTAGCCCACCGAAACCGGCATTTCCTTTAATCTTTCAGTAAAAGTGCGAAAGTGTTGGTAGGCTAAAATGGTGGTTGGTACCAAAACGGCGACTTGCTTCCCGTTATCTACCGCTTTAAAGGCAGCACGAATGGCTACTTCAGTTTTACCAAATCCAACATCGCCACAAACCAGTCGGTCCATGGGTCGGTCACTTTCCATATCGGCTTTGACTTCCTGAGTCGATTTGGTTTGATCGGGCGTATCTTCATAAATAAAAGAACTTTCGAGCTCAGCCTGCAAATAACTATCTGGGGCATATCGAAATCCTTTTTCGAGTCGTCTTTTGGCGTACAATTGGATTAAATTGAACGCAATATGTTTGACGCGAGCTTTGGTTTTCTGTTTTAATACCTTCCATGCATTAGAGCCTAGCTTGTATATTTTTGGTGGAGCGCCGTCTTTACCATTATACTTGGCAATCTTATATAGCGAATGGATGCTGACATATACAATATCATTATCAGCATAAACTAACTTGATGGCTTCTTGGGTTTTGCCTTCGACTTGAATTTTTTGCAAACCGCCGAACTTTCCGATACCGTGGTCGATGTGCGTGACATAGTCGCCAACAGAAAGAGTAGTCAGTTCTTTAAGCGTAATGGTTTGTTTTTTGGAATAACCATTCTTGATGCTAAACTTATGATAGCGCTCAAAAATTTGGTGGTCTGTATAGCACGCTATTTGGTTTTCTGCATCGACAAAACCCTGATAAAGAGGAAAAACAATTGTATGGTATTGCTTGCGAATGTTTTCAGAATTGGCTTCGTCGAGAGTTTCAAAAATATCATGGAAACGTTTGGCTTGCGCCTCGTTTGAGCAAAAAAGATAATTTTTGTAGCCGTTAAAATGATTTTCGTTGAGATTGTGGAGTAGCAAATCGAATTGTTTGTTAAACGATGGCTGCGGCTGGACATGAAAATCAAAAGCTTTCTGCACTTTAAATAACGGTTTTGAACTCAATTCTACAATAGAAAAGTCCAACGCCTTGCGAAGAAATTCGGTTTGATGCAAGAATATTTTATCGGGCGCAACGTGCTTGATTGTCGCATTAAGGTTGTTGAAAACTTCTTCTGCTTTGTTATACAATTTGTCTATTTTTGAGAGCAGCAGATCGGTATTCTCTATAAAAATAATGGTTTTTTCGTTGATGTATTCCAAAAAGCTTTCGCGGTTTTCCTGAAAAAACTTATTTTCTACATTTGGAATGATGGCTATTTTTTTTTGTTTTTCAATAGAAAGTTGGGTTTCGACATCAAAGCTTCGGATGCTGTCTACCTCATTGCCAAAAAATTCAATTCGGTAGGGATTGTCGTTAGAAAAAGAAAATACATCGATAATTCCGCCACGAACAGAAAATTCGCCAGGTTCAGTAATAAAATCCACTCTTTTAAACTCATACTCAAACAACACTTCATTGATAAATTCGATCGAAATTTGATCACCAACGCCGACCTTCAAAGTATTTTTTTCAAGTTCTTTTTTGGTCACGACTTTTTCGAAAAGTGCTTCCGGATAAGTAACAATGATCGCGGGTTTTTTTCGAGAATTAATTCTGTTTAACACTTCGGCACGAAGCAAAACATTGGCATTGTCGGTATCTTCTATCTGATAAGGGCGCCGGTAAGAGCCTGGATAAAATAACACGTCTTCTTCGCCGACCATTTGTTCCAGATCGTTAAGATAATAGGCGGCTTCCTCTTTATCGTTTAATATAATCAAAAAGGGGCCGTCGGTTTTTTTGAATAACGCATGCACCACGAATGAAAGTGACGAGCCAATCAATCCGTTTAAGTGAATTTTTTGACCGTTTTGTTCCAGGCTAACGCCAATTTGTTTGACTTTAGGGGAATGCAGGTAAGTGTTAAAAAGATTTGTTTTACTCAAAATAGGGAACTATTTCAACTTTTTAAAGGATTGATTTTGGACTGTTGGTATCGGCGACTTTATAGCTCTTGCGGTATCAAGCATCCTGATCATATCAGTTTCGCCTTCTTCTTTCGGGATGCTGCTTTTCCGAACCATTTCGTCCATCTGCTGGTATAATGCGCTCAATTCCTCGTTGGCATCTGCAACCAGCGATACTACCTTTTGATCTGGAATATCATCCAAATTGATAAACAGATTAATCGAATGAATTTTTGTAGCCAGAACAGCAATTCGGCTTTTTATTTCGGGTTTGTTAAATGTTAACGGAATATCATTGTTAAGTTCTGTAATTTTCTTTGAAAGAGCAGCAGCTTTTTTTTGGAAAGCACCAATTGAACTTTTTGGTTTTTGTTCCAATTCGGTCAGAAATAAATCCATACTGGTCCAGTTTTTTGTTAAGGCCTCGCTAGCTGGACTGAGTATCGGTATCGAAAAATGCCATCCTTTGTCAATAGTATTAAAGATCAGTTCTTTTTCTTTAGCGTCTTTTTGCTGTTCTGCCATTCGTTTGCCATCGTTATTCTGGCAAGAGACCAACATCAGAATAGCAATAAGAAAAGTAGAGCAATGAAATTTCATATAGGTCAGATTGAGGCACAAAGTTACAAAGGTAAAATGAAAGTTAGCAAAGGCGACCCCATTCAAATTATAATTTTGTTAAAAATAAATTGCCTTCGCTTGCGAGAAATTTATTTTACTAAAACATTACCTTTACCACCATAAACGACAACAATGGGCACAAAAATTCTGGTTATCGGCGCTTGTGGACAAATTGGTACCGAGCTAACACACAAATTGCGAATGATACATGGCACCGAAAATGTCATTGCCTCCGACATTAGAAAACTCAATAACGACGTTGTAAATTCGGGTCCATTTGAAGTGGTTAACGCTTTGGATTTCAATCAAATTGAGCATTTAGTAGAAATACATCAAATTACTGATGTTTATCTCATGGCCGCCCTGCTGTCGGCTACGGCCGAAAAAAACCCTGCTTTTGCCTGGGATTTAAATATGAATTCCCTCTTTCATGTTCTAAATTTAGCCAAAGCGAGGAAGATAAAAAAAATATTTTGGCCCTCGAGTATTGCAGTATTCGGTCCTACAACCCCCAAAGAAATGACGCCGCAATATACTATTACGGAGCCTTCTACGGTTTACGGAATCAGCAAGCAATCTGGGGAACGTTGGTGCGAATACTATCATCATATTTTCGGGGTCGATGTTCGGAGCATCAGGTATCCCGGCTTAATTAGCTGGAGCACGCTGCCTGGCGGAGGGACAACAGATTATGCGGTGGATATCTTCCACAAGGCGTTAAATGACGGAAGATATGATTGTTTTTTATCTGCAGATACTAAACTGCCCATGATGTATATGGATGATGCCATCAATGCTACGATTAAGATTATGGAAGCTCCAACAGAACAGATTAAAATTCGTTCTTCGTATAATTTGGCAGCGATCAGTTTTACACCAGAGACCATTGCCGAAGAAATCAAAAAACACATACCAAACTTTACGATTAGTTACAAAGCAGATTTCCGTCAGAAGATAGCCGACAGTTGGCCAGCTAGTATAGATGACAGTCAGGCGAGAAGCGACTGGGGCTGGGAACACAAATTCAATTTGGCATCAATGACTACCGACATGATTGACCATTTGAGATAGGGTAATTGCATAAAAAAACCGTCTTGATTTTCTCTAGACGGTTTATATAATAAAAAATGAATTATTGAACGATTGGATCTCTCAATGATTCTAAAACAGCAACTACATCTGCGTACAGTTGTGTATTTGCAGCAACGCCATTAGAAACAGCCGCAGCTCCAACATAACCTTCAAATTTATCGTAATTTGCGTTTGTTGCAGTAACTCCCATTCTGGAATTCAAAGCAGGATTGTGAGCGGTAACCATGTCAAGTCCTGAGTAAACATTCACAGCATTTACACCGCCAGTGTTGAATGAAAAGAAATCTGTAAGATTGTCTACAAGCTCTGCTAAATTTGTATCGTTACCAGTCGCAACTTCTCCCAGTAATGGCGCGAAGTGAGCGCTAAGATTTCCAGGAGCATTAGCTTCAACATCAGCAACAATTAAACCTATAGTAGAATAGACTACCTTACGATAACTCAAACGACCCGCTTCAATCTTAACTCCAGCTGCAGCATCCGGATCTTGAACTAATGCTGTGCCTCCTAATCTTGTGTAAATTGAGGGAGTTGCTGGGGCAGGAGTGTTATTGTTATCATTACTACATGAAGTAAAAATTCCAGTTCCAAATACTAATGCACAGAGTGCAATTTTCGAAAGCTTTGTCATAATAAGGGTATTTATAGATTAATTAAAAATATGTTGAACAGTGGTTGAAAATTTATAATAAAAACTGTTGTGGTTCATTACAGGACAAACTTGTTTGTTCTCAATCGATGCCGGGAGTGTGAAGCGCTGGGCTTTATAATCTCCTAACTGCATCAGTTGGTTAAAAACTTTCTTCGAATCTGCGACTCTGTTGTCGTGAAAATAAACGACTACATTTCTTTTAACAATAACATCACTCTTAACTCCAGGTATCGATCGTATGTTTTTCTGAACTTGTACCGCTCTTACGGAATCGAAAGGCTTATCGAAATCTATTCTGCTCACCTGAACGGTTGCATTTTCTAATGGCCTCGCAGTGGCGATATGCGCTATCAAAATGATGAATAACAATAGCGTGATTCCTAGTAGGCTGCCAACAACTATTTTCACTTTTCTGTTAACTCTCATCCTGTTTACTTACGCTATTGATTGATTTATATTTTACCAAGTTACGGAGGAAGAATAAAACTAGATTTATAAATCACAAAAAAATTGGGCAAACTTTGTGATTTAGAATGATTATTAATAATAAAAAGACTCCCATTTTTAAAAAAAATGCAGAATTCAGGGTTTTATATTGAAGAAAAACCAAACCACAAATATTAAAATGTCTGCTATTTCAGATTGATAAGCTGACGTATCAGCGCATCTTCAATTGGCTTTTTTATTTTCACGACTGCGTCAACACTATCATTGGGTACTGTCATTGACAAGACATATTGCTTGATTTTCCACTCCTCATTTTGTTTTAACAGAACGCCAGATCCGCGACAAATTTTCATTTGCGTATCAAGTAGTTCATCAAACCAAGCCGTCTTCAAATCTTTACTCAAGTATACATGACGCTCAATAGGGGTAAAACGCCAAGCTTTTCCTTTGTCAAAATACGGTTTAGCATACGACTGAAAAGCTGCCTTATCCCAATTTTCAGTAGCGTCTGTACCTATAAAAACACTGTTTGTGGCCATCAGATTAAAATAGTTGTCGAAGTTTGCCTGAGCTGCTGCTTTGTGCCAGCTGTCGAGAAGCGTATTTATTTTTACCTTTTCTTTTTTTTCATCGGTACTTGGTGTAAAAGCAAAAATAACAAATAAATTTACGGCAATAAAAAATGTATTTTTCATTGAATTTTTTTTTATTAAAGAGCAACAAAGATACATTTTAAACATAATATTTGATTGTAATTTTGAAGCAAGACCTGCGACTGTTGCCGTATATTGCACCTCGAAATTTGTGTGTTTATAAAAAGTAAAAAACTAAATTTCCCAAACATCGCCCAAATTAAATTCTCATTTATGAAAAAATTTCTTTCGATAACAATATTGTCGATTATGTTGTCTATTGTTTTAAACTCGTGTAAAAAAAGCAATCCCGCAGACCGATCGCTCACAGAAATCGAAAGTGAAAAATCGTTTGACAGCGTTTCCGTAGGCAAGTTCTTTTTAAAACATCCCAAATTTAAGGAATTTCAGGGGTCTGTTGAAAAATTATATGCAAAACACTCCTATCATTACTTATGGTATGACAAAAAAGGAATCAATGAAGTTGGCGATTTGCTGTCCAATAAAATTAACAACATTGAGGATGACGGGGTACTTACAGTTGTTCCGTACAAGGCAGAATTAAATAACGCTATTGACAAGTCAGAAGAAACGAGCAAACCCAATACTGAAACAGAGTTGCTGATCTCGGCGTTTTATTTTTATTATGCGGATAAAGTATTTCATGGAATTGATGCTGAGAAAAGCGAACAAATTGGCTGGTATCTGCCTCGAAAAAAAATGTCTTATGTCAATTACCTAGATTCGTTGTTAATACGTCCATCATTAATTAATAAAGATGAAAAGGAAGTGATGGGGCAATACTACCGTCTGAAAGCGGTTTTGCAGCGCTACCGCGATATTGAAAAAAAGGGAGGCTGGAATGCAGTGACAGCAGACCCGAAGAGAAAAGTATTAAAGCCGGGCGACTCTTCGCAAACAATTGCCCAAATTAGATCGAGATTGATGGTCACGGGAGATATAAAACTTGATTCGAAAAGTGCGTTATATGACAAAGCGCTTGAGGATGGCATTTTGCTATTTAAAAAAAGAATGGGAGATGCTGCAGACAAAAACATAACAGCCAGGCTGATTTCTGATCTCAACATTACAGTAGCGGATCGAATCAGGACCATTTTGGTGAATATGGAACGTTGCCGATGGATATCTGCCGATCTTGCCAAAGCAAAAGAGTTTATAGTGATTAATATTCCCGCCTATAAATTGACCTATTTTAAGGACGGAAAGCCGGCGCTGATTTCTG
>JACMOK010000082.1 GCA_014378065.1 Flavobacterium sp. | reverse complement strand
TTCTTATTTCCGAAAAAGAGGGAAGATCCAACACTCTTTTTTTTGAGGCTAATTCAAAATGCAAGATGCGGTAAATTCCCTTGTTGCAATTTAGACGGTTGATATATAGTTCAATAAGCTTATTTATTTTATCAAAAGGTGGAAGTTTTTCGTCAATTAAATGAATCATTTGTTCTTTAAGACCTGAAGTTTTATATAATACTAAGGATTCCAGTAACTTTTCTTTACTACCAAAATAGTACGAAACCATAGCTACATTAATTTTAGCCACTTTTGAAATATCGCGAATCGAAGTGCCGTCAAAACCTTTCTCGGCAAATAGCGTTTGTGCTACTTCGAGAATTTGAATTTGTTTGTCGTTTAAATCGTTCTTCACGTTTTTATTTTAATGGCGCAAAATTATACAACCGTTTAAATTAAACAACTGTTTAATATTTTATTTAGTTTTTATTTAACATTTCCGCAATGTGATTTTTTAAACCTTGCTGCACGCGATTTTTTTTCATTCTATTAAAAAAATAAATATCTTATTTTTGTAAATCCAACCTTGGGATTATATTTGTCTTAAATAAATTTTTACTTAAAAAATGAAAATTAAATCTTTATTTTTAGTCGTAACACCTACATTCTTTGGTTGTTCAATTGCCACTGCACAAATTAATTTTGTAGATAAAGTCTTAGAAACTCTTCAGAAAGTAGGTATTGGACTCACTTTTAGCGATGCTCAAGTGGCTCAGTTATCAAAAAATGCTGTAATTAAATTGGATGTGGAACATATAATTGCAGGTCAGACAGATCGTTATACTATTCGTCTCAACAATATTTTTGGGAAATATAGTAATGCTTACGGATTGGCTTTAAACTATAAAGTGTATGTTCTCAAAGAAGTAAATGCTTTCGCAACTGCCGATGGAAGTGTTCGTGTTTACACTGGATTAATGGATGTTATGGATGATAACGAATTGCTTGTGGTTATTGGTCACGAAATAGGTCACGCGGTCAATCATGATTCGCGAGACGCCATCCAAGCGCCGTATCAGAAAGAAGCCTTGATAGATGGTGTTGCTTCGCAATCGAAAACTATTGCAACCATTACAGTTAGTCAATTGGGAAAAATAGGTAGCGCAATGATTGACAGCAAACACAGCCGAAAACAAGAATCGGAAGCCGATACTTTTGCTTATGATTTTATGAAGAAAAATGGCTATGTTGAGAATGCGGTTGAATTTGCTTTTTCTATTTTGGCAAAAATGAGCGAAGGAACTCAGACCGATTTTTTAACTCAAATGATGAGTTAGCATTCAAATTCAAAAGAAAGAGTAGAAAACGCTAGAAACAGAGCTGAAAATGAGGGGTTGTACAAATCGTATGTACATCAAGTTCCGCTCGTAGAAAAGCCAAAAACGACTACCAAGAAACCTACAAAAAAACCTGCCACCAAGAAAAAATAATTAAATTTCAATTTTTCGTATAAAGAAAAGCAGAACTGAAATATTCTGTTTTTTTTGTGTGGTATGAATGTAAATAATAGTTGATACAATTATATTCTTGCTATTTGTCACGCTGGAAGCGTCTCAATTAAGTTGCTCATGTTTTAAGATTTGCATGGCCTGTTTGCTAACGTTTGGTTTATATTTGTTGAAAAGAAAAAATTAAGTAACGTACATAAAATAATGTCGTGTTTACTACTAATGCAATCCCTGTAATTACTGGTGATTTTACATTATACAATACGACATTATACAATTCTTATTACTTAATGTGTTTTTGCTATTTCGTCAGTGCATTTTGTCCAATTGCTATAGTCGTATATGTATCTAATCATTGCCTTAACTATTTTGCGATAAATATTTGATTTATTGACCTCAAAATTGCGATGTTAATTTTATTTTTTTACCGAAAAATAGTAATTTATCATATATAAAAGAGGTTGTTTTTCACGTAAACCTCAATTAAGTAACGTACATAAAATAATGTCGTGTTTAGTACTAACGAAATCCTTGTAATTACAAGTGATTTTACATTATACAATACGACAGTATACAATTCTTATTACTTATTATCTCTTATCCTGAATAATTTGAGCCAAAAGTTTCTTGGCGCCAAATAGTTTATTTTATTAGTTGTGGAGGTTATTCTAATTTTAAGTCGATTAATTCGTAATTTGAATTTCGTCCACCGTCGTTAGTTTGTTGTAAAATGCCTTTAGATACTAAGTCTTTTATATCGCTTAAAGCCGTGTCAGTTGAAGTTTTAGTAATCTTCGCCCATTTTGAGGTTTGTAGTTTTCCATCAAAACCATCAAAAAATTTGTTGAGCACCTGTCGTTGCCTTGCGTTGATGGGTATATGTTCGTGCCGTTTCCAAAATGCCCCATTATGAAGGATTTTTTGCGTGGAGTTTTCCGAGGCCAACGTTGCGTTTTTCAAGCAATATAAAAACCATTCGAGCCATTGGGTAATATCGCCTTCACTGTGTTGTACCTTTTGTAATACTTCATAATACTGTTTTCTTTCTATCAAAATTTGGCTCGACATACTGTAAAAACGTTCGCCACTATCTTCGGCTCGGGCTAGCAACATATCGGTTATGGCTCTTGCAATTCGGCCGTTTCCGTCATCGAAAGGATGAATAATGATAAACCAAAAGTGGGCTACGGCACCTTTCAAAACAAGATCAAGACTGTTGTCATTATTGAACCAATCTAAGAATTTATCCATTTCAGGTTTTACAAATTCGGGTTTTAGCGCTTCATAATGGACTTTTTCTTTGCCCATAACACCCGAAACTACTTGCATTTCTCCTGTTCGGTATTGCCCTACTTCAATTTTGTAGGGACCGCTAAATCCTGTTGGAAAAAGTGCTGCGTGCCAACCGAACAAACGGTTTTCTGTTAATGGAGTTAAATGTCTTTGTGTGGCATCAGCATCATTTCTACCACGCCTTCTATATGGCGGTTGCTCGGCACAAGTCCCGCAATATTGATACCTAAACGCCTAGCTATCGAGGAGTGTACTTGGTCATAGTTCAGCAGATCACCTTCTATTTCTGACGATTTAACCACGTCTAAAGTCAACGCAGTCAGTGTGGCTTCTGCTTTTTCAGCAAAGCCTAAAGTGTGCATTTGCCCGATGATTTTGTCTTGTATCAAACGAACTTCGCCAAACACCACATTAATGTTTTGATTTTGCCAAGTAAATTTTGTCCAGTTTTTATGCTCGTAAATGTATTTAGCCATTGCTTACAACTATTTTGCGGTAAATATAGGATTTATTCACCGCAAAAGAATAATTTATTCGAGCTGAGGAGTAATTAGCGCATTATTTCTTATCGCTTATCCTGAATAATTTCGGCTAGTAATTTCTTGGCGCGAAGTAGTTTTATTTTGACGTTGCTGAGTGGTTCGTCAATTTTGTTGGCGATTTCCTGATAACTCATTTCCTGAAAATAACGCAGCTGAATTACTTCCTGATAATGCGGTTTGAGTTCCTTGATGAAATGCAACAACTGCGAAAGGTTTTGCTCGGTAATCAATTCGTCTTCCGCCGATGGAGTGGTGTCGGCAATATTGTAGGCTTGTTGGTCTTCGTCGTCAGTGATTTCGATAAAAAGACTCGCTTTCTTTTTTCTCAATAGATCGATATGAACATTTTTGGCAATGGCAATCAACCAAGTGTTGAACTGAAATTCGGGGTTATA
>JACMOK010000081.1 GCA_014378065.1 Flavobacterium sp. | reverse complement strand
CTCCACAACAAAAACGATTGGGATTTGGTAGAGACAG
Organism: Flavobacterium sp.; assembly: GCA_014378065.1. Classification (GTDB taxonomy): domain Bacteria; phylum Bacteroidota; class Bacteroidia; order Flavobacteriales; family Flavobacteriaceae; genus Flavobacterium. Next base: position 20,606 of record JACMOK010000081.1, on the reverse strand, counting down.
AAGATAAGATTTTGGCCATTTGCGAGATTGAACTAGAGCAATACAAAATTAATTTTCACGACGTTTTAACAGACAATGGGCATGCATCGCTTTTCAACAAACTGACTTACTTTAAATATCTGAAAGAAAGTTTCGGATTTAAAGACAAAGTGGCTGAAAAAAACTTTTTGGAAGATTTGCTCCGCAATCAAGAAATCTCCACCGTGCCTAATAATTTTAAAAGTCTGGAACTTGACAAAGGAAAAATAAAAAACAATTCACCTTTAATACTGACCATTCGGGACACTCAGGAAAAAGACGCTTCACTGCATACCTACCCCGCAGAAGAAAATGGCAGTCTGTACTGGAAATTGTTCAAACAACTCGGAGACTACAAACAATTGTGGTACATCTATATTTTTGCAGCCTTATTTTCGGCCATTACGGCTCAAATTGCTGTCTTTACCAATCAAATATTAATTGATAATGTACTGCCAACGTACAACCTGAACACGCTCATTTTATTTGCGATTGGACTCGGTATTTATAAAATTTTTGACCTTGCCACCACCCTATATAAAAACTTTGTCAGCATCCATCTGGGCAATGCGCTAGACCGTTATTTTTTGTTTTCATTCGATGAGAAGATTAATTCCTCTTCACTTTCGTATATCCATTCCTACAAAAAGGGAGATTTGATGGAACGCGTTAGTGATTCGATGAAGCTGAAAACCTTCTTCATGAAATTTTTTACAGGAATTCTGGTTGATTTAAGCGTTTCCGTTTACTCCCTTTGCATTCTGTTTTTTATCAACAAAATGTTAACGCTGATTGTTTTAAGCGTTATGATATTGTTTGTGTTTTGGTTTAAGTTTATTACGCCCTATCTAAAACAAAATGAGCGGTTGCGCTATATTCGCAAAGCAGACTTCATTTCTAAAATGATGGAAAAAGTAGAGGGCATTCAAGTCATAAAAAGCTTTAGAATAGAACGATTTCACTCAAATAAAATATATTCTAGTATCAATGAATACCTCAGAATTCAGCTTCGCAACGGCTATGTTGACTTAATTAACAAAGTAGTTGTGGCCGTCATCATCATCTTTTCTTCGGTTTTAATTATGGTATTTTTGACTAGGTCTGCCATTGAAACGCAAATTATTACTTTGGGTCAAATTGTCACATTTATAGCGTTGTCTTCGAAAATATTTTCATCGCTTAAAGGCATTTTGGATGATAACATGACGCTTCAAGAAAATGAAGTAATTTTAAAAAGATATTTGGATTTTGATGAGCAAAGTAAAGCCATTTCTACGAAGGGAATTAATGATTTTGTCATAGAAAAAATAGAATTTCAAAGTATTAATTACGGTTATTTGCCAAATGAATTGGTGCTAAAAGACATCAATTTGAAAATTAGAAAAGGGGAGAAAATAAAAATTGAAGGGCAGAACGGATCCGGAAAATCTACCTTCAGCAAGATCATTACGACGCTTTACCATCCGAATTCTGGTTCTATACTGATTAATAATAAAGACAAAAAGTTTTACAACGAGGAGAAAATGCGCGACAAAATATTGTTGGTGACCAATGAAGACATCCTCTTTAATGACACGATTTACAGCAATATTGCTTTGGGTAAAGACATTCCTATTGCGGCAATACTAGATCGGGCCAAAGAAATTAATTTCTACGATTTCATCGCTGCCAAAGAAGACGGTCTTGAATTTATTATCAATGAAAATGGCAAAAACCTTTCTACCGGACAAAGAAAAAAGATTCTTCTGTTGCGCGCTTTATTTGCAAATGCTGAGCTGATAATTCTTGATGAAGTACTCTCAGGTATGGATCTCGAATCAAGAAACAAGGTAGAATCTTTGATCGAAAATGATGACACCAAAATGTATATCATCATTTCACATGAACCAATCAACAATATTAATTTTTCCAAAAAATACAAAATTACCAATGGAGAACTCTACGTATTACAACACGAAGTCAATCAATTTTATTAAGGTTCTTAACAGGATTTTAGTAGCGTTTCTGATTATTGTAGTGATCCTGATTTTTGCTTTACGGTTGAACGATACAGTAAGTTTTAAAGAAGGGCAGATCTTTTCCGATACGCCTCAACTCAAAATTAATGCGCCTAACGACGTTAAGATTCTGAAAGTCCTAGTCAAAGAAGGACAAGAAGTAAACAAAAGTGACACGCTTTTTATCTTAGAAAACAAAAAAACCAAATCGGATTATGAAGTTTTAAATACTGACGTGGCGTCGATGGAAAATAAAATCGAAATCATCGACAAACTCGTGGCCAATACCATCGACAGAAAAAATTCGTTACTGCAACTGCTTCTTATCCAGTCGAATATTTATAAAACCGATCGCAAGAAAACCGCCCAAGAAATTAGTCTTCTTAACAATAAGATCAATCTTTCTTCGCAGCAAACCTCAATTCTTACCGATAAATTTAAAACCGATTCCTTGTTATATGCAAAAGGAGCCATCTCGCGATATGAAATGACCGATACGAAAAACCGTAATATCGACGATAAGAAAGGGCAAGTAGATATAAAGTCGACTTATAATGTTAAGAATTATGATTTTCAAAATTTATCCAACAATTTTAAACGAACCAAAAATGATTTGAGGCGGAGCATCATAGATGTTGATAATGAAATCCAAAATTACAAGCAAGATATCGTAGAACTTCAAATGCGCATAAAAGATGGAAAGTCTAACCTAACCTACATAGCTGATGAATTGCAAAAATTAGTGATTACGACACCCATACACGGCACGATTTCAAACCTTTTTAACGCCAAACAAAATATCGAAAATATTGAGAAAGGTGCCTTACTTACTATCATTGCGCCAAAAAAAGAAGCCTTTTATGCCAAAGTTATTTTAGACGAGAAAGATTTGGCCTATATTAAAAAAGGGCAAGAGATTAACCTAAAACTTGATGCTTACAATTACTACCGTTATGGAGCTATCAAAGGCATGATCACATATGTTTCGCCTTCAGATGTTGATAAAACATTTTATTGTTTGGCCAATATTAAAAAATACAATCAGAACATCAATCTCAAAGCCGGTTACAAACTTAAAGGTGAGGTTATTATTGAGAGGATGCAACTCTTTCAATACATCATGAAAAAATTATTTAACAAAATTGACAACAGTGTCAACTAGAGGCATGAAAAAAATTACAATAATTTTGGCCATCGTGCTTTCTAATGTGGCTTTCGGACAGGGTATGCTGTCATTTCGAAACTGCCTGGATTTGGCGATTAAAAATAATCTTGATTTAAAAACGGCTGAAAACAATCAACAAATTGCAAAATACCAATACCACGCAAGTTACGGTAAGCTATTGCCGAGTTTGATTGCCAGCGTTGACGATAAAAATTCTTGGGGAAGAGACATCAATCCGAAAACCAACACCATCACCGAACTTGACATTAAAAATTATGTTGGGATTATAGAAGCGGGATTTAATTTGTTTTCGGGATTTTCAGTTTGGAACAGTATTAAATCGTCTAAATTAGAATACCAAATCAATCAATCCGCGCTACTGAAAGTTAAGAACTTGATCACAATCGATTTGGCGCAAAAATTCATCACAATTCTCTATTTACAAGATGTTATCGTTGCCAATCAGGAGCAAATTAAATCGAGTGAGAACCAGTTGGAACTCGCAATTTTAAAATTTAATTCGGGTGTTATTGCAGAAAGCGAAGTGTTCAAAATAAGATCGCAAAAAGCCACGGAAGAACTTAATTTATTAACGAATCAAAACCATTTAACAGACAATGTTATTGGTTTAAAACAACTGATGAATGTTCCGTTAAATCAAGAAATCACACTAATAAAGCCCATCTTAAATTTGGATAAAAATTTGATTGCAGAAACCAATCCGTTTGAAATCACACAAAAAGCAGTGCTGCTTCATCCTGCCTACTCGATAAGTTTGCTGAGAGAACAAAAGGCAAGAAAAGAATTGGCGATTGCCCGTTCTTTGAGATACCCCACGCTAACAATGCGAATGCAAGCCCGTTCTAATTATTCGAATGTAGAACCCTTGGTGACTTTTCAAGACCAAATTGATCGCAATTATTCTACCGTGTTACGATTTAATTTATCGATTCCGATTTTTAGTCAATTTGAAACTTTTGCTCGGGTTAAGAGTAGTAAACTCAATTACAAACAATCAAAAATTAATGTAGAAATAGCCCAAAACCAACTTTCAAAAGAGGTTTTAAAAGCCATAACAGATACCAAAACAGCCGTAAAACGAAAAGAGTCATCTGCTATTGCGTTCGAATTTTCTCAAAAAAGTTACGATGCTGATGTTTTGAAATTTGAATTGGGGAAAATCAACATCAACGAATTAAACACAACTAAAATGATGTACAATAGTTCGCAAGCCGAGCTGATTCAATCTAAATACGAACTATTATTCAACAATGCGTTGATTCAGTTCTATCTCGGTGAAGAATTTTCATTGTAGCCAACGGTAATGCATTATTTTAGACTGCCAGATTTATTATTTCTTGTCTGTTTGGATTTTTCAAACCAATGTAAATTTTGATAATAATTCCGAAATAATTATTTTTGACCCTTTTACGCTTTTGATGGAATTTGCGATTTACTAAAAATCATCTTAATTGGTGATTTCCAAATAGTCTGTTTTCAGTGCGATTGCAATATACTTTTTTTGAGTCTTTGCTCTCTTGTAACGGCAACAGTTAGCTTCGAAAGCCACGATATCGCTTCCAAACAAGAGCTGCCTTTTGGTTTTTTTACAGTCCCAATCAAACTGCTTTAAAACAAGATACGCCAACAAAATTTCACAACTGCAGCCTGCCACGGATTTCATTTTCTTAATTACCGTCATCATCAGTATCAGAGTGGCTTTTATGGCCTACCGACAAATTCCCAAGATTAAAAATAAGATTGCGCCCTATTCGCCAAACTCAACATTGGGATTTCTTGCATCATTTCCTAAAAAACCTCTGTACCTAGGATATACCCCGAAGCGTAAAGCACCTCATTACTGGTATTTTCATTTTTATGACAAAGGAAATTCCAATAATAATGATCGCAAAAACATTTATTTTTGAGGAAAAGATTACGTACAACAGATTAGGACTAACAGAATGCGAAGTAAGATTAAAAAAAGATATCAGATTTTAACCACAATTATAAACGACATTGCTTTGTTAAAAATTTGCTCTTACCACAGGATTAAACTTTTTAAATAATTTTATTTGTTAACGCTGCTGTATTATGGTGTAAAAATTGTTTACAATAAAAATCTGATTAATAAAGCATTTCGATTTCTTTAACATTATAATCGATTTCTAAGCCATCTTGCATTGCAACTTTTAATCTCCCATGTGCCGAAACACCCTTGATGATGCCAATAAATTTTTGGTGTTTGTTGTCTTCAAAATTCATTGGAACGTTTTTCTTGAATAGCAATTGGGTATATTTTGACCACAAATCCGAATCGGAGGTCCACATTTTTATATTACATCTTATATTTTCTACAATGGTCAGTAGCAGTTGCTGTTTATCGAAATCGAAAGCACAAACCAAAGCAAGAGATGACGCTTTTGGCAAATGATCGAAATTAGTCTGGTTCACATTCAACCCTAATCCGACAATCGAATAAATCGAACCATCACTTTTAAAACTATTTTCAATCAAAATCCCGCCAATTTTAAAATGGTCTGACATAATGTCGTTTGGCCATTTGATACTCAAATCAGGAACGTTTAAAGCTGCTAAAGCTTGAATAACCGCTACTGAAACCACAATATTAATATTAAAGATTTGGTTACTATTCAAAATAAAATCTTTTATCAAAACACTCATTATTAGGTTTTTACCTTTTTCTGAATACCATACAGAACCCATTTGACCCTTGCCGCCAGTTTGATTTTCCGCAGTAACCACAGTAAAATTTTCAAGGTGTTGCTTGTTAGATAATTCTTTAAGGAAATCGTTGGTAGAGCCTATGGCATCGAGTTTGATTATGGTCATACTAAGTTAATTGTGAAACAGTATTTAATCTTATGTTAAGGTTCAAAATTAATCACAAAAAATGGTAACTTTGCAAACTCATACAAAAATAATAAATGACAAAAAAAACCGTAAATAATGATGTTTTATTGGCTAACATCATCAAAGGAATTGAAGAAGTAAAAGGAAACGATATTGATATTTTAGATTTACGCGAAATAGATAACTCCGCCTGCGACTATTTCATCATCTGTAACGGAAACTCCAACACCCAAGTTAGTGCCATCGTGAATTCTGTTCAGAAAACTGTTTCAAAAGCAATCAAAGACAAACCTTGGCATATTGAAGGAACCGATAACGCGGAATGGGTACTAATGGATTATGTAAATATTGTAGTCCATGTTTTTCAAAAACACATTCGTGAATATTATAATATCGAAAGCCTTTGGGGTGATGCAAAAATCACGACCATCGCTAACAAATACTAAAAGAAATCAAAAAAATGGCCAACGATAATAAACCCAATCCCAACAGAATAAAAATAAGCCCTTGGATTATCTATGGCGCAATTATTCTCGTTTTTCTATTTATCAGCTTTGCAACAGGTGGCTCCAGTTTACAAGAACCTGCAAAAACCACTTCCTCAAAATTCAATAACTACCTAGAAAAAGGCGAAGTCCAAAAAGTCATCGTCTACAATAAAACAGAAGCCGAAGTTTATTTGACTGCGGAGGCGCTAAAAGATCCAACTCATAAAGTGGTGGCAAAAGACTTATTGAACCGTCCCAATAAAGGTCCTCATTACGTTTTTGATATCGGTAACGACGAGATATTTCAAAAGAAATTAGAAACTGCCGTTGCTGAAGGCAAATTAAAAGATTACAATTTTTTACCAAAAAACAACTGGACTGATATCTTAATCAGTTTACTGCCAATTCTAATCATAGTCGGACTCTGGATTTTTATTATGAAAAGAATGAGCGGCGGCGGCGCTGGAGGTGGTGGTCAAATTTTCAATATTGGAAAATCAAAAGCCAAATTGTTTGATGAAAAGACAGATATAAAAACCACGTTTAAAGATGTTGCCGGACTGGAAGGCGCTAAAGAAGAAATACAAGAAATTGTAGAATTTTTAAAAAATCCTGAAAAATATACCAACTTGGGCGGCAAAATTCCTAAAGGTGCTTTACTCGTAGGTCCTCCTGGAACCGGGAAAACCTTATTGGCCAAAGCCGTTGCAGGTGAAGCAAAAGTTCCGTTCTTCTCTTTATCGGGTTCTGATTTTGTGGAAATGTTTGTAGGTGTAGGCGCTTCCCGCGTTAGAGATTTATTCAAACAAGCTAAGGAGAAATCGCCTGCTATTATTTTTATAGATGAAATTGATGCAGTCGGAAGAGCACGTGGCAAGAATAATATGTCAGGCGGAAACGACGAACGAGAAAATACTTTGAACCAATTGCTAACCGAAATGGATGGTTTTGGTACAAATTCAAATGTAATTGTATTGGCTGCCACTAACAGAGCAGACGTTCTAGATAAAGCATTGATGCGTGCCGGACGATTCGACCGACAAATATTTGTAGACTTACCGGACATTCGAGAGCGAAAAGAGATATTTGAAGTGCATTTAATGCCTTTAAAGAAAGTGGAAGGACTTGACACCGACTTCCTAGCCAAACAAACTCCAGGATTTTCAGGTGCCGATATTGCAAATGTTTGTAACGAAGCTGCGCTTATCGCCGCAAGAAATAATAAAACTGCCGTTGACAAGCAAGATTTTCTCGATGCGGTTGATCGAATTGTCGGTGGACTCGAAAAGAAAAATAAAATTGTCACACCCGACGAGAAGAGAGCCATCGCCATTCACGAAGCTGGACACGCTACCGTTAGCTGGATGTTGGAGCATGCCGCACCTTTGGTAAAAGTTACAATTGTTCCGAGAGGACAAAGTCTGGGCGCAGCATGGTATCTACCAGAGGAAAGATTGATTGTTCGTCCGGATCAAATGCTAGACGAAATGTGCGCTACAATGGGCGGCCGGGCGGCGGAACGCGTTACCTTCGACAAAATATCGACCGGTGCTTTGAGCGATCTTGAAAAAGTAACCAAACAAGCTCGAGCCATGGTGACCATTTACGGACTGAATGAAAAAATTGGCAATGTAACCTACTATGATTCAAGTGGACAAAGCGAATACAATTTTTCAAAACCTTATTCTGAAGAGACTGCAATGATTATCGATAAAGAAATTTCTACATTAATAGAAAGCCAATACCAGAGGGCTATTAACATTTTACAAGAGAATAAGGACAAACTTAATCAGCTGGCGGCCATATTGATAGAAAAAGAAGTGATTTTTAAAGACGATTTGGAAGCCATTTTCGGAAAACGCAATTTTGACTCTAATTTACAGGAAGAAACTTCTTTGTAAGCAAAAATAAACGGTCATTTTTAAAAAATCTTAATTCAAAAATACATTTGAATTAAGATTTTTTTATCTTTGAATGTTTTCAACGAAAAAATAACCACACGAACACAGTATATGAGTCTTTTCAGAAAATTTTTCGGTTCTGCTAATGATTCCTCTCATGAGGAAAAAGAAAGTGAGTTTAATAACCTGCAGGCCAATTTATCAGCCCCTCCTGACGAAAAATTTACCTTTAATTTTAAAAAAAACGGTGGTAAATTTTTGTATTGTGAAAACCTAACTGAAGTTAAAGATCAGTTTGAAAATATACTTGAAGAAAACGATTGGTTTGAGACAGAAGCTACGTGTTTTGAACCTAAATTATTTAGCATGCTTGACGAAAACAAGCTGACTTACAAAAGCACTATAAGTCCTAAATTTTTATTGGCAAGTTGTGAAAATCTGATTGCCGACGAGGGTTCCATTTTATTTTCGTCCAATCAAATAAAACAACACAAACCAAATGACTTGCCTGTGAATATTGTGATATTAGCCACAACAAGTCAGATTTTAGAAAGCAAAAGTGATGGTCTTCGTGCAATCAAAAAAAAATACGATAAAGATTATCCAACCAATATTACTACCATCAAGTATTTTGAAAAAGCAAAAGAAGAAGATTTTCTTCAATACGGAAGTTCCGCCAAAAATCTGTATTTACTTCTATTAGAAGATCTTTAAAATGAATGAAACTCTCACGAGGACATTATCAGGGGTCGTATATATCGTCTTATTAATTGCTGCATCACTCCGCTTAAATAGTTTTTTATTATTATTTGGGCTATTTTTATTGGTAATGGTTGTCGAATTTTGTGATTTGGTGCAGCTAAAAAAATTTCCTGCCCTTGCGATTTCAGTATTTGGATACGTTTTGTTCGCTTATTTTACAGTTAACAAAAATACAGAACTCTTGTTGTTGGCAGCCACGCTTTTTGTTGCGGTAAAATCATTTATATTTCTTATTGACCCGCTCAAAAATAAGATGGATACCCTCTCAAAATACGTATTTCTCATTGGCTATGTTATTCTTCCAGTAATCCTGATTACAAAAATTCCTTCGGTCCAAAGCAGTTTTAATCCAAAAATTATTATTGGGATTTTTATATTGATATGGACCAATGATACTTTCGCGTTCATTATCGGGAAATCGATAGGCAAAAGGAAATTATTTGAGCGCATTTCACCCAAAAAAACGATCGAAGGGTTTTTTGGTGGACTTATATTTGCAGTTGTGTTTGCGATACTTGTCGCCAAATATTATGTTTATCACGCTGTTTATCAATGGGTAGTCATTAGTCTGATTCTAAGTGTCTTCGGAACTATTGGTGATCTGGTCGAATCTAAATTTAAAAGGATGGCCTTGGTGAAAGACAGCGGAAAAATAATGCCGGGACATGGCGGGATTTTAGATCGTTTGGATAGTGTTATATTTGCAGCACCTTTTGTATTTTTGTTTTATCAAATTTTATATTATGTTTCATAAAGAAGGCGGAAAAATTATTTTAATAGCCACGACGCTAACAGTTATTTTTTTATTAGCGGCTGACAAATTAATAGCAATCGAGTGGCTTCGGATGGCCGTAATGCTGACTATTTTGTTTTTTCTTATCATGATTTTGCAATTTTTCCGAAATCCAACAAGAAACACCACGCTAAGTGAAAATCAAATTATTGCGCCAGTTGATGGCAAAGTCGTTGTGATTGAAGAAGTATTTGAAAGTGAATATTTTAAAGAAAACCGCTTACAAGTGTCTATATTCATGTCGCCTATTAATGTGCATGTAACGCGATATCCTATTTCTGGAAAAGTAAATTTCAGCAAATACCATCCCGGGAAATACCTCGTTGCTTGGCATCCGAAAGCGAGTACTGAAAACGAAAGGACTACCATTGTTTTAGAAAACAAAGCTTTTGGTGAAATTTTGTACCGCCAAATTGCTGGCGCTCTCGCCCGCCGAATTGTAAATTATGCACAAGAGGGCATGCAGGTTGTTCAGGGAACAGATGCCGGATTTATCAAATTTGGTTCTAGGGTGGATTTATTTTTGCCCTTAGGAACCAAAGTAAATGTAAAACTCAATGAAAAAGCAATAGGTGGCGAAACCATTATTGCCATGAAGTCATAAATGACAAAAAAAGACTTAGATACACGTTTTAATGAAGCAGTTCTAATCGCTGCCGATATGACTCAGGCGTCTTTGCCGCAGGATGTTCAATTAAGGTTGTATGCGTATTACAAGCAAGCAACTTTTGGAACATTGAATCCCTCACAAAATGCCACTTATCATTTGAGGGATGCTTTTAAAACTAATGCATGGATGCAAATCAGCCATCTCTCGTCCGATGAAGCAAAAGAATTATACATTGAAATAATTCTTTCGTTGCTAAAAAAATAAAAACTTATGAAAAAAAAAGGCCTGTTGCTCCTGACACTGATCACACTTTTAATGGCATCGTGTAACAACAAAAAATTGACCGAAGTGGTAGAAGTACCTCTTCCTGCAGCAGCTGAAAAACTTACGCTTGGCAATCCTGACGATGTCAAGGCAGAACCTGGTGCCTTTGAAATGGTCAAACTGCCTTATGGTTATGATGCCCTAGCACCTAATATAGACGCGCTTACGATGGAAAATCATTATTCAAAACATTACCTGACTTACACAAATAATCTGAACAAAGCCATTGCAAGTTCAGAAATGGAAAATTTGCCTATCGAAGAAATTTTAAGAACATTAGATGTTAGCAATACAGAGTTACGCAATAATGCTGGTGGTTATTACAACCACAATCTGTTTTGGGAAAGTATCGCGCCAAAGGCAGGCGGCGAACCCAAAGGCGACCTAGCGACGGCAATTGCCCGTGATTTTGGTTCGTTTGACGATTTTAAAACCCAATTTGAAGCTATGGCTACCGAACAATTTGGTTCAGGTTGGGCTTGGTTAATTACCGATAAACTAGGAAAGTTACAAGTAACCAATACGCCAAATCAAGATAATCCATTAATGGCAAATGCCATTGTAAAAGGAATTCCCATCTTGACTTTAGACGTGTGGGAACATGCCTATTATTTGAATTACCAATATAAACGCAAAAAGTATATCGATAATTTTTTCAACGTGATCAACTGGACAAAAGTGAGTGAAAATTACGAAGAAGCGATGCGCAAAAAATACTAATCGATCTGATTAGGCGATTTTCAGCGCCAGAAAAGAATTTCTTACAGTTTTTTTAAACTCATCAAACTTTGCGAAATGGTAACAATTTTTGATAAAGCATCAGCCTCTTTCTTTCTTTCCATTTCGAGTACTTTTTCGGGTGCGCCATTTACAAATTTTTCATTCGTAAGCTTTGTCTGAACAGATTTTAAAAATCCTTGCGTGTATCTTAATTCTTCATTCAGCTTGCCTATTTCTTCTTCGACATTAATAAAACCGTCAACAGGAATAAAATACTCATTTGATTTTACTCGGAAAGATAAAGCACCCTCCACTTTTTCTGAAACATATTCTAATGCGCTTACATTTCCCAATTTAGAAACCACCGCATCAAAATAGGTAGAAAACTGATCATTATTTACAGCCTTCAAAATTATGCTGTCTTTAAAAGGAATATTTTTTTCTTTCCTGACCGAACGAATTCCTGAAATCACTTCCATAGTATTCTCGAAATTTGCGATCAGATTCGCATTAAAAGGCTTCAATTCGGGCCAAGTGGAAATAATCAATGCCTCATCGGTTTTTCTTTCTGCAAGGCGGTGCCAAATTTCCTCGGTTAAAAACGGCATGAACGGATGCAATAATTTTAAATTGTTTTCAAGCATTTCGATCGCTTTATCAAAGGTCACAGTGTCGATGGGTTGCTGGTAGGCTGGTTTAATCATTTCTAAAAACCACGAGCAGAAATCATCCCACACCAATTTGTAGATGCCCATTAAAGCGTCCGAAATTCTATACTTTTCAAAATTATCCTCAATGTCAATAAGAGTTTGTTGTAATTTTGCTTCATACCATTCAATGGCCACGGTCGAAGATTCAGGTTGTAAGCTCGATTCCGAAACCTCCCATCCTTTGATCAAACGAAAGGCATTCCATATTTTGTTGGAGAAAGCTTTTCCTTGATTGCACAATTCTTCGTCGAACATGATGTCATTGCCTGCCGAAGCGCTCAATAACAATCCGACACGAACGCCATCGGCACCAAATTTTTCAATAAGATCGAGTGGATCCGGAGAATTCCCTAATGACTTTGACATCTTGCGGCGCTGCTTGTCACGAACCAAACCAGTTAAATACACATTGGTAAATGGTTTTTTTCCGGTATATTCATATCCCGCAATGATCATTCTGGCCACCCAAAAGAACAAAATATCCGGGCCAGTTACCAAATCATTCGTAGGGTAATAATATTTAAAGTCAGCGTTTTCGGGATTCATAATGCCTCCAAAAACGGCCATTGGCCACAACCATGACGAAAACCAGGTATCGAGTGCATCCACATCCTGCGTAAGCATATCAATTGTTAATTCGAAATTGTTGGTTTTTGATTTTGCAATGATCAAAGCTGCTTCTAAAGATTCTGCTACTACAAAATCTTCTTTCCCATCACCGTAATAATACGCCGGGATTTGTTGTCCCCACCACAACTGACGAGAGATATTCCAATCACGAATATTTTCGAGCCAATGTCTGTAGGTGTTTTCGAATTTTTTAGGATACAATTTAATTTCATTGTCTTCCAAAACAGCTTTGATGGCAGGCTTGACCAAGTCTTCCATTTTTAAAAACCACTGATCAGACAATCGCGGTTCGATTACGGCTTTGGTGCGTTCCGAGGTACCTACTTTGTTTGGATGAATTTCTGTTTTAGCTAAGGCGCCCATACTTTCTAATTCTGTGGCGATAGCCTCGCGAACAACAAAACGGTCCCTGCCCTGATAATGGAGTCCAAAAGAGTTTAAAGTAGCATCTTCGTTAAAAATATCTATAATGTCAAGTTGGTGCTTTTCTCCCAAAGTCTTATCGTTGATGTCGTGTGCTGGCGTCACTTTTAGACATCCCGTGCCAAACGCCATATCGACGTAGTCGTCTGCTATTATCGGGATCACTCTGCCACAAATCGGAACAATAGCCTTCTTTCCTTTTAAATGCGAAAAACGTTCGTCATTGGGATTGACACAAATGGCGGTATCTCCAAAAATAGTTTCGGGCCTAGTGGTTGCGATGGTAAGGAAATCGTCAGTTCCTTCAATGACATAGTTCAAGAAATACAGCTTTCCTTGCTGCTCTTCGTAAATTACTTCTTCGTCAGACAACGTTGTTTTGGCTTCGGGATCCCAATTAACCATGCGGTAACCGCGGTAAATTAATCCTTTGTTGTACAAATCGACAAACGAGCGGATTACCGACGCGGACATATCAGGATCCATGGTGAATTTCGTTCTATCCCAATCGCATGAGGCGCCTAGTTTTTTTAATTGGTCTAAGATCACACCGCCGTATTTGTCAGTCCATTCCCAAGCATGAGCTAGAAATTCTTCGCGTGACAAATCAGTTTTGTTGATGCCTTCAGCTTTTAGCTTGGCTACAACTTTGGCTTCGGTTGCAATGGACGCGTGATCGGTTCCTGGAATCCAGCACGCGTTGAACCCTTGCAGTCTGGCCCGACGGATCAATACATCTTGAATGGTGTTATTCAGCATGTGTCCCATGTGCAAAACGCCGGTAACATTAGGAGGCGGGATTACGATGGTGTAAGGTGTTCTATGATCAGGAACCGAATGAAAATAATTGTTTTTCATCCAGTAGTCGTACCATTTATTTTCTATGGCTTGGGCGTCAAATTGAGGAGGAATTGTCATTGGCATTGCAGCGTTTTCGATAATTTTTTATTTAATAGGAGGAACTTGATGGTTTTTCGCAAAGGCTAGCCCCGATTGCAGCGGCATCTCCCGATTCGCATAACGCCGAACCTAACCTAAATTATGATCAATCGGGAATAAAGCGGAAAGCGGGAAACAGCTTCTGAAAAAACAAAAATCGTTTGTGGTATGTTTTTTGTAAGCCATGCAAAAGTAAAAAATTAAGAATTAATAATTTGTACTTTGATTAAAAGAAAGTATTTTTACGTAACCAAATAAATAAAATTTAACCAAGATGAAAAAAATGCTATTGGCAATTACTATAATCGCGTTTAATTTTGCTGCGTTTGCGCAAGGTGCGAAGATAGAATTTAAAGATAAAGACAACACTATCGATTATGGAAAAGTGTACAGAGATACCGACAATGGTATTCGCTCTTTTGAGTTTAAAAATACTGGCGACGCGCCTTTAGTTATCACCAACGTACTCTCGACCTGCGGATGTACGATTCCCACCAAACCAACTGCTCCGATACTGCCGGGTAAAACAGGAAAGATCGATGTGAAATACAATATGAGTCCTGGCCCGATTCGCAAAACCATTACGGTGGAGTCGAATGCCACCAACGTTGATGGCGGTCGTGTTGCTTTAAAAATTAAAGGAGAAGTATTGGTGAAAGAAGAGGTAAACATTTTGGAAAAGAGAAAAGGACTTCCCACCAGCGATCAATAAAAAACAAGAGCTTTCTAAACGAAGCTCTTTTTTTTATAACATACTTTTAAGTTGAAATTTATATTTAAGCAACTGGCTCTTTCGTTCCACTTCAAAATTTAGCCATTTGCCTTCCTCCGATTTAAGTAGCGCGTTGATGTCTTGCAACGAATATCTGTATCCTGAAACATTGTTAATAGAAATAATAATGTCTCCTTTCTGAAGACCGGATAACTGTGCCGGAGAATCTTTCCGAATATTAGAAATCGTATAGATCGGCTTGAGCACAAACTTATATCTAAATTGACTGGCTGTTTTTTCTCCGCTGCTGGCAAAATTATTGTTTAAAAGTATCGTTTGTAACGGAATGGTTTCTTGAACCCACTGTAATCCCTCATTTTGTAGCTCAATACCACTCATGTTATAATCAAATTTAGCGTTGTAATGACTGCTTTTTTTTAAAAACATTTTTTGGTTTGGATAATCTAAAATGACTAAAAATCGTTTAAAAATCTCTCCGCCTATCGATCCTAGCCTTTCTTTTACCATACTTACGCTTTTGATGGAAGATGAATCAGGGAAAGCAATAATTGGATTTTCAAATTCAAACTGTGCAATTTTTAATCTGCTGATCCTGGCCCTGCTTCCATTAATATCACCACTAAAGCCTTTCCCTAAGTAATCTTGGAAATTTTTTTTCGGAATTTCAATGCCCTTTTCTCTATTCTCAAACAACCAAACAGCATCGCTATTGCCTAAATCCAATAATAATTTAGCGGGAATCGACTGGCTCTCTAAAAAAACATTTGCCAGCGCATAAGGTTTATTTCTTTCGATGGTAATGGGGACTGCAGTAAATTTTTTGGTGAGTTTTTTTCGGATTTTATCGCCGTCTTGATAGACAATTATTTTTTTGCGATCGTAATTTATTTCTACCAAATGATTCTTAAAAAAATGAAAACCTATAATACCATTGACCGGAATACCGACATGCGACGAAAAATTAAAACTTTGATCTAAAACAATATACAAATCGTGATTCTTGTCGGTGAGGCCATTGATTGACAGTAAATTGTTGGTCGATTTCAGCCCTTCTATCGAAGCTTCATTACCCAAACCTCGCATTTTTATTTTTTGGATGTTAAAAAAACGCACCTCTTCTTTATCATCCAAACTCAACAGTATGGTTTCCTCCACGCCGCTGTCGAGTAAAAAATTCAATTCGATTCCGTTAACCTTAATCGGAATAAAAATCAAATTGTTGATCAGTTTAAATGGGATTACAATTTTGCTTTTATGGGTTTCAAATTGAAATTGCGATTGGGCCTCGGAAGATAAAGCCATTGTAAAAACCGCTAAAAAAAGGGATATAAACTTCATGCCTTCTATTTGTATAAAAATAATAAAAAAGTAACAGTTTATAATCATAATATAAACGAAAACAATTGGCGCTCACTTAAAAAATTCGCAAATTTGCATTTTAAAAATAGTCTACCATGCCAAAAGTTTCAAATAAAGGAAAACAGATGCCAGAGTCGCCAATTCGAAAACTAGTACCTTATTCCGAAATTGCGAAAAAAAAAGGAAATAAAGTTTACCATCTTAACATCGGCCAACCCGATATTAAAACGCCTGAGGTGGCAATGAATTCCATAAAGAATTTAGACATCAAAGTTCTAGAGTACAGTCATTCGGCCGGTTTTGAAAGTTACCGGATCAAGTTATCGCAATACTATAAAAATCATGGCTTGCCGATTGATGTTGCCGACATCATCATCACTACCGGTGGCTCTGAAGCTTTGCTGTTTGCCATGGGAAGTACTATGGATTTTGGCGATGAGATCATTATTCCAGAACCGTTTTATGCTAATTACAATGGCTTTTCTATAGCTTCCGGTGTAAAGGTCATTCCGGTAATCTCGACAATTGATACCGGTTTCGCCCTACCTCCTATTGCCGATTTCGAAAAATTAATTACCTCAAAAACCAAAGCCATCCTAATTTGCAATCCCGGAAACCCTACCGGCTATTTGTATTCAAACGAAGAGATGATGCAGCTTGCTGACTTGGTTAAAAAACACGATCTTTTCTTGATTGCCGATGAAGTCTACCGTGAATTTACATATGATGGCGACATCCATTATTCAGTAATGGACATCCCCGGATTAGAGCAACACGCAATCATGATCGATTCCGTATCAAAAAGATACAGCATGTGCGGCGCCCGTATTGGGTGCATTGTTTCCAAAAATAAAGAATTGATGGCTACAGCAATGAAATTTGCACAGGCAAGATTAAGTCCGCCCACCTTTGCACAAATTGCCAGTGAAGCGGCTTTGGATACACCGCAAAGTTATTTTGACGAGGTGATTTCAGAATACCGCGAACGCAGAGATACTTTAATAGAAGAACTCCAAAAAATTGAAGGCGTCAAAGTGGTCAAGCCGAAAGGTGCTTTTTATTGCATTGCCCAACTGCCGATTGACAATGCCGATACATTTGCACGATGGCTGTTGGAATCGTATGATTTAGATGGCGAAACCGTCATGGTAGCGCCTGCGGCAGGTTTTTACTCTACGCCTGGTGTCGGACTCAATGAAGTCAGAATTGCTTATGTGCTGAAAAAAGCCGATTTGATTCGTTCTGTACAAATTCTAAAAGAAGCCATTGCAGATTATAACGCAAAATAATATCTGGTTGAAGCCCGTCCCGCTATCCGCTCTATCTTTGCTTGCGTAAAGAAGGCAACCAAAGGATGCCGCTGCTATCGGGGCTAAAAAATATAAACTCATAAAAAGGCTTCCCGTTGGAAGCCTTTTTACTATAATAAACCCGTTAGGGTGTTATAATGTTTAGTAAAAAACTTTGATAAAGATACTTAAACCTAATATCAAGAAGTTTCTAAACAGCCATGATCCACAAGAAATTTAGTAAAAAATTATTTTAGCGTTTTACAAAAGTTAAAAAAACTTTGAATTGTGATTTAGAATGCTAAAATCGAGCTGGCAGAAAGGATAAAATGTTTTATTTAGTGGCGCTTGCACTTAGTTTTACCGCGGAATTCTTGTCAATTGACAATGAAAACGCATAGTTAATCAGTTAAAAAACGGACAGACCTCTGGTCTAATTAAACGAAGTGTTTTAAATGCAAGGAACAGAAAATTCAATATCCGAGCAAGTTAGCATCTTATTTATTAGAGATTATTTTAATACTCATTCGATGCCTTTGGAAATTTGCAAATTCTCATTGCACAATAGAACTTAAGTATGTAAAGAATACCCGAAGCTGATCCGTCTGTAGGTTTTTGTGCTTCACAAAACATTTGGATTGATGGATATAAACTTTACGGGCTATATTCTGTTTCAAGGGTTTTTTATTCGGTATATATTGCCAAGGCGAGTGTTCACGAGATTCATTTTTTAAAAAAATTATATATCAAATCTCTGATTGTGCCTTACCTGGAAATAGAGGGTATTTGTCAATAACGATTCAGTTGGATTTATTTGAATCGGCGAATCTATAATTAGAGACTCCAATAAGAATTAACCCACATAAAAACAACTGTATATTTTTAGAAAATTGGGCAAACACAATAAAACTTAATTTTCGCAATTCTGTGACCAGTATATGATCAGAAAAATTATGCAAAATCTTTTCAGTGTTCTAAAAACAGGATTACAGCTAAAATAATCGCTTTAACGTTATTGCAACATATCAATTAATTCATCTTTGACAAACCAATAAATAATAATAAAACGCAAATCATTTAATTAAAACCAACGAGTTATAAATTACAAAACATTTATCTTTTTAAAGCGAAGTGTGATTTAAAAACTTTCGGAACACCCAACTCGTCAAAGTAAACCTTAAACCAATAATCGGTCGCAGGCAATTCATTGGCATTTAATGTGCCATCCCACCCAGTCCCTATTGGACTGATTTCTTTTAACAATTTGCCGTAACGATCAAAGATGTAAATTTTAGAATTAGGCTGGTCTGAGAGGTCTTTAATATTCCAGGTATCATTATAGCCATCGCTATTGGGCGTAAAGAATTTAGGATAATCAATAATACGAATGGTGGTTTTTACAAAGCCGCAGCCAAACTTATCTCGCACTACGATTTCATGGGTGCCAGACGTAAGATTGATAAACTGATTGTTATCTTGGAAAGCCCCATTGTCTAATTGATATTCATAAATACCCGGTGGTGTTACCGTCACAGTTACTACTTGGCTCTCAGAGAAGTAACTCGATGCCGAAGCGAATGCCGCAGCAGGTGGTAGCGAAGGTACGACGGTTGCCGATCCTGAAGCATAGCAATTGGTGGTTTTGTGGGTTACTTTTACAGAATATAATCCTGGCGTGAGGGCTTCATAGCTACTGCCATTGGCTCCTAAAATAGTTCCCGATGCATCAGACCAAACAAAAGCGTACATGGTGGTGCTCAAATTGGTATTTAAAACATAGCTAGAGCCAGGTAAGGCTACTCCTGTTTCATCCACGCATATAAATCCATTTTGCGGTAATACAACAATGGGCAACGGATTCACTTTAATAGTTCCCGACAAAGAAGCCGAGAAACAACCTCCTGATGTGGTCACCGTATAATTAAATGTACCTGATGTTGTAGCAGTGCCAATAATTGTGAAAATACCTGCTGAAAAAGTTCCTTGAAGACCTGCAGGTAAGTTACCCGAAGTAATGGATGCACCTAAAGCACCATTGCCCACTGCATAAGTAATTGCTGCAATTGGATCGAAAACACAAACGTTTTGCGAAGTTGTCGGTCCGCCAGAAGTAAGTGATATCGAAGCATTTGGATTAATTTCAACGCTGCCAGATAAAAAAGCTGAAGAACAACCGCCTGTTGTTGTTACGGTAAAGTTGAAAATTCCTACCGTAGAGGCTGATCCTGAGATCGTAAAGATTCCTCCTGCAAAATTTCCAGAAAAACCTGCTGGAAGACCACTGACTGTCGCTCCAGTTCCTCCATTTCCTATCGCATACGTTATCGGAACAATTGCGGTATTTCTGCAAACTGTTTGGAATGCTGTAGTTGCTGCCGATGTGATCAAGATAGTGACATCAGGTTTAACAATTATAGATCCATTTGACGAATCAGCCGAACAACCTCCAGAAGTTGTGACAACATAATTGAAAGTTCCCGAACTTGAAGGTGTGCCACTTATGGTAAATACTCCTGCAGCAAAACTCCCACTCACTCCCGACGGAAGACTAGACGTTATCGTTGCGCCAGTAGCCCCGTTACCAATAGTATATCTTGTTAACACCATGGCCGTATTGATACAAAGGGTTTGGTTGGCGGTGGCTGGAGCCGACGTCAGCACTATGGTCGCATTTGGATTTATCGTAATGGTACCACCCAAAGAAGCCGTTGAACAACCGCCCGAAGTGGTAATCAAATAATTGAAAGTTCCTGATTGGGTGGGCGAACCGGAAATAGTGAAGACACCTCCTGAATAACTGCCACTAACCCCTGTTGGAAGGCCACTAACTGTGCCTCCGAGAATACCAGCATTCGTTATCGCATAAGTTAT
>JACMOK010000014.1 GCA_014378065.1 Flavobacterium sp. | reverse complement strand
TCGTTTTATTTTGTCTTTCTTGAAAATGCTTTAAACCGAACCGAAAATGTTCGAGACGAATTGGCAGGCAATCTTTGGGCGGTGCACGGAGGCGGCTTTTACTATGTTGAAAAATACAAAGTAGCACCCGAAAACATTCCCAAACACCTGCATTGGTTTAAATATGAGGCCTATTTTACTTGGCTTTCTGGATTTTGTTTGTTGTTTGTTGTTTATTACTTTAACGCCTCTGCACTTTTAATTGACAAAAACGTATTAGACCTCACCGCGACGCAAGGTATATTGATTGGAGTGGGCTCATTTGTGGTAGCGTGGGTCATTTATGACCTGCTTTGTAAATCGCGTTTGGTAAAGAACCAACTGTTATTTTCAGTATTGGGTTTTACTATTTTAATCGCGTTTGCTTGGTTTTATTGCCAAGTGTTTTCGAGCCGGGCCGCATACATTCACTTTGGTGCCATGATCGGCGGTTTGATGGTGGCCAATGTTTTCTTTGTCATTATTCCTTCTCAAAAAGCAATGGTGTTGGCCGCAAAATTGGGTCAGCCCTTAGATCCTTCACTGGGTAAAAAAGCATTGACGCGCTCTTTACACAACAACTATTTTACACTACCGGTTTTGTTTGTGATGGTCAGCAATCATTTTCCTTCGACTTTCGGATACGAATACCCGTGGCTTATTTTGGCCATTATTTCTTTGGGTGCGGCCGGAGTCAAGCACTATTTGAATTTAAAGGAAAAAAAGCAGCTTAATGTTTGGATTTTACCTGTTTCGATTGTCATATTGCTAGCCGCTACTTTTATATCGGCGCCAAGTACGAATCCCTACGAATGCAAAAAAGAAGTCAATATCACCGAAGTGAATTCAATCATTCAAAACCGTTGCGTCCAATGCCATTCCGCTAACCCTACCGACGATGTGTATAAGGTTGCGCCCAATGGCGTGATGTATGATACACCCGAAGATATTGTGAAAAAGAAAGATTTGATTATGCAGCGGGTGGTCATTACGAAGACCATGCCCCAAAACAACAAAACTAATATTACCGAAGAAGAACGCAACACCATTCGCTGTTGGATCGAACAAGGCGCAAGCCTGAAATAAAAGTATATTATGACTTTAACCGACTTTAATAATTTAGACCAAGAAATTGCAGCCAAACATTTATCAGAATGTTGTGGAGCTGCGCTCTGGGTCACGCTACTGATGCGACACTTTCCATTTCCCACAGTAGAGGTTTTGGTCGAAAAGGCAACAAAAATATGGTATGAAGGCTGTTCCGCGACAGATTGGAAAGAATCTTTTACACACCATCCAAAGATCGGAGATGTGGAAAGTTTGACCCAGAAATTTGCGGGAAAGGAACAGGCAGGAGTGGCAGTTGCAACAATTGAAACAATACTTGCTTTAGCACAGGCCAATACCGATTATGAAAACAAATTTGGCTTTATTTTTATTGTTTGCGCCACGGGGAAATCGGCTGATGAGATGTTGCAATTGCTTTTAGACCGACTCAAAAATTCTGTCGAAGAAGAGTTGAATATTGCTATGGGCGAACAACATAAAATTTCCCTGATTCGGTTCGGAAAGTTATTGATACAAGCCGATTTCACATTTTTAAAAGGCAGTCAAATTACCACTCATGTTTTAGATACGACGTTGGGATTGCCCGGAAAAAATATTGCTATCCGATTGCAGTCTAAACGAAACAACATATGGCAAACCATTGCACAAGGAATTACCAACGAAGATGGCAGAATTTACGATTTATTGCCTCAAAATCGAACACTTTCCCCCCACAATTACAAAATGGTTTTTGATACCCATGCCTATTTCACCCAACAAAATCTAAAAACATTTTACCCCGAAGTATCCATTTTGTTTACTACCTTCGATGAAAGTCATTATCACATTCCGTTGTTGCTAAATCCTTTTGGATACAATACTTATCGAGGGAGTTGAGTAGAAAAAAACAAAAAGCAAAACCCAAACATCACCATTAATTCATACATAAAATGACGATACCTTCGACCAAAAAAGAACAGTTGTTCGATAACTTAAGTAAGGCCAATACTGCATTTAACGAAATTTATCCCGGCGACCGAAGCGACCGCCAACCTGTGCATACTTTATACGGAGGGGCGAACCTATTTAAATTTGATGCGCCGGTTGCTTTAGGCAAAAGAAGTTTAGAAATCTTAGAAACCTATGCTCCCGATGCCGAAGTGTTTGGCAAAGCCTTGGGTTTAACAGGAGGTGTCGATTTCAATAAACGTATTTATGACAAAGTTGTTGCCAAATTAAAATCTGAAGCCATCGAAGATTTCCGAATTGATTTTGAAGATGGTTATGGAAACAGAAGCAATGAAGAAGAAGATGCCACGGCTGTTACGGCCGCGAAAGAGGTAGCGAAAGGCATGCAGGAAAAGACACTTTCTCCTTTTATCGGCATTCGCATCAAACCTTTCACCGAAGAGATGAAAGAAAGAGGTCTGCGAACACTAGATATTTTTGTCAGCACATTGGTAAAAGAAACGCAAGGCCAGTTGCCCGCTAATTTTGTGGTGATGTTGCCCAAAGTAACCATTCCGCAGCAGCCAGAAACGCTAGCCAATTTCTTTAAGATTTTAGAAGAAGAACTCGGACTTGAAGAGGGTATTTTGAAAATGGAAATGATGGTCGAAACTACCCAGGCGGTTATGGATATCGATGGAACCAATCCATTATATCGTTTTATCAAAGCCAGCCAAGGACGTTGTGTAGCCATGCATTTTGGCACTTACGACTACACTGCAAGTTGCAGTATAACCGCAAAGTATCAAGAAATGGATCATCCGGTTTGCGACTTTGCGCATCACATGACCAAAGTGGCCCTCGCACATACTGGCATTTGGTTAAGCGATGGTGCCACCAACACCATGCCGATTGGACCACACCGGGGCACACTCACTTCGGCACAGGAAGAAGAAAACAGACTGATTGTTCACCGCGCTTGGAAGAAAGGATACGATCACATCCGGCATTCGCTTTGGAATGGATTTTACCAAGGATGGGATTTGAATCCTGCACAATTTCCAATGCGTTACGCCGCCGTATATGCCTTTTTTTTAGAAAGTTACGATGATGCGGTAGAACGATTAAAAACCTTTGTAGAGAAAGCAGCAAGAGCTACTTTGATCGGCGATGTATTTGACGATGCGGCTACGGGGCAAGGATTGCTAAACTATTTTCTACGAGCGCTAAACAGTGGCGCGATTACCGAAGAAGAAGTACTGGTAACCGGATTGACGGTGGATGAAATTCGGTCACGTTCATTTAAGAAAATTTTGGAAAATAGAATCGCTAGATAACAACACGAAGCTTTTATAATGGTAGATATCACCCATAAAATTACGACACTACGCACTGCAACTGCACAAGCTATCGTCACAGTCGGTTCGATGGCGACTATGGAGGCCATTTTAAATAAAACGGTTCCGAAAGGAGCAGTGTTGGAAGTGGCGAGAACCGCCGGACTTTTTGCAGTTAAAAATACTGCTAATGCAATTCCGGACTGTCATCCCATGCCTATTGAATTTACCGGAATTGAGTTCGAATGTCTTGATGCCTCCATTCAAATTGAGGTCACCGTTAAAACAGTTTACAGAACAGGAGTAGAGGTCGAAGCCATGCACGGCGCAGCTATCGTAGCGCTCACCATTTACGATATGTTAAAGCCAATCGACAAGCAGGTAGCAATTACAAGTGTAAAATTATTACACAAAAAAGGAGGGAAGTCAGATTTTAGCGCCATAGATCATCGGCATCTTTCGGTGGCTGTGGTGGTATGTTCTGATACTGTTTCAGCAGGTACTAAAGCCGATACTTCAGGAAAAATAATTATTCAAAAATTGGAAAACCTGGGGCTAACGGTTGCCTCGTATACAGTAATTCCAGATGAAATTGACGCCATTCAAATCCATATCCAGCATCTTTGCAACCAAAAAATAAACTTAATTGTACTGACGGGAGGCACTGGATTGTCGCATAGTGATGTTACTCCAGAAGCCGTCTTGCCTTTAATAGATCGAAGAATTCCTGGTATCGAAGAAGCAATTCGTTCCTACGGTCAAGGTCGAACCCCTTATGCAATGTTATCAAGAAGTGTTGTAGGCCTTAAAGGAGAAACGTTGATTATGGCATTGCCAGGTTCTACTGCGGGCGTCAGTGAATCAATCGATGCAGTGTTTCCTTCGGTATTGCATTTGTTTCAATTATTGAACGGCTACACCCATGGAAAATAATCTGATCTCCTTAGAGGATTCGCACCAACGACTGCACAATTATTTGCGCATTTCGATTACAGAAAATTGCAATTTGCGTTGCACTTATTGTATGCCAGCCGAAGGCATCGTCTTGACTCCAAAACCGCATCTAATGACCGCGGACGAAATTGTAAATATTGCCCAAACGTTTGTGAATTTGGGCGTTACCAAAATCAGATTGACCGGCGGGGAGCCACTGGTGCGAAAAGAGGCCAAAGAAATCCTGTTGCGATTGGGAAAACTTGGCGTCACACTAACACTTACCAGCAATGGTATTTTAATTCCTGATTTCATTCCGACTTTTAAATTGGCTCAAATTCAAACAATAAATATTAGTTTAGACACACTAATCAAAGACAAGTACAATCAAATCACAAGAAGAAATTATTTTGACCAAGTGCTTGAAAATATCAGTCTAACGCTTAAAGAAGGTTTTCAAGTCAAATTAAATGTTGTTTTGATTAAAGGATTTAATGAAGATGAAATACTTGATTTTATTGCGTTAACCAAAGATAAAAAAATTCAAGTTCGCTTTATTGAGTTTATGCCATTTACCGGGAACCAATGGGATAAATCCAAATTGGTGTCACTTGCCAGCATCCTCGAAACGATTCAGACAACTTTTCCTGATTGCGAAATGGAACCGCTCCTGGCTGCGCCGAATGATACGGCTAAAAACTTTAAAATCAAATCGTATAAGGGGAGTTTCGCCATTATTAGTTCCGTGACCAATCCGTTTTGTAATTCCTGCAACCGCATCAGGCTGACGGCGGATGGCAAATTAAAAAACTGTCTGTTTTCCAATTCTGAAACTTCATTGTTGGAAGCTTTGAGAGCAGGGCAATCCATATTGCCGCTTATCCAGCAAAATTTATATTTAAAAAAGGCGATTCGTGGCGGAATGGACGATGATTTAAAATTTCAAAATCCCGATTTATTTATGCAAAACCGCAGTATGATTGCTATTGGCGGATAACAAGTCTTTTTTTTAAATGCAAACATGCTGTTTAAATTTAAATATAAGTTCACTATATTTTTTTTGGCTTGGCTTTTGTAAACCAACACAGAAATTAAAAAATCATCAAATGAAAAAATTAATTCTATTGTTATTTTGCGCTTTTGGGATGAGTGCACAAAATCAAGTTTTTAACGTCCAACAGTATTGTGTTGATCAATCACCATTTAAAAACGGACAATGCGATATTTCCGGAAATGAGTATTCGTTCGTGTTTTTAAATGCCAAAAAAAAGGAATTGGTATTCTTTTTTACCGATATAAAATTAAAATATAATATTGTTGCTGTTAGCGTCTCTTCGTCCAATCCAAAGGTGAGCAGCTATACTTTACAAAACAAGCAAGGCTTAGTTACAATGAACCTTAACCAAGCGAAAACAAAAATTGAATTTTTATATCCGGACAAACATATTTACTTGACGGTAGGAAATTCAACGAAGCGCTGAGAACCGAGAAAGTCAAATTGAAAGGATGAATTTATAAAAATGGTAACTTTATTTTTTTTACAGTTACTAAATAAAATATTCTCTTAAAGGATGCGTTTCATTGGGAACAACTGAATTGACTATGACAAAAAATGCTTTGCGTTTGTCAAGTGTGAATTAATTTGAAGCCGCCATTTCTCTTCAAAATTTTTCTGTAAATCATCTCGTTGAAGGCAAAAACGATTATCAGATCAATCAGAAAAAATTGAAATTACAGAAATTTGGTTATGTAGCAGGAAATTATCATACCACGGCATCGATATTAATTAGTATTGCTTCTCCATTAAAGGCGTCTGTGCAGGTCTTTCTGAAACTACGCTTAAGGATGTGGTATCATTACATTTTGTGCGGCACAAAACATCGAAAATTCTCTATTTACGGATGTTTTTTTTGTTTACAAATACAATTAACACAATAGCATTTTGGACGGAAAGTTGAGGCAAATTACGAAGCAAAACTAATTGTTCAAATCGAGCAGCTAAATATCGGCTGCTTTCATTCTTTTGCCTGACATGTGGTACAAGAAGAGTTTTGATTGCACATTCAATACTTAAAACTAAACGAAATTAAACAGGAAACCAACTGCCGGTCGAAGCGAAAGATTATACAAATTATCACTTTCAACAAAAAATAAGCATCAAAGCCTTCCATAGAAACTCATCTATCAAAATATCATTTTATTCGGTTGTCCCAAAAAGTGTTTACCGAAATGCCACACCAACGTTTCATAAAAAAAAGTCTGCATTTCACTAAACTCTTGCTGTCAGACAGCAGTAAAATTCAGGATGTCACGTTCCAAAGTGGCTTGGCCGACGTGTATTGTTTCAGTAAAGCATTCAAATCGGCCTGTCTCATCGCGCCCAATTTTTTCAAGAAATTAAAATAGCAATTTTTTAACCGATACAAATTTTATGTTTTGCGCAGCTTAAATCTCACTATAGATATCTAATTGCGCCAAGAATTAAATGCCTTGCAAATTAAAAAAAGGTCAATGACATTTAAGCATTAAAGTTGATCAAGTTATCTCGTATTTGAGCACTAATCATAAATGTTGTAGGCGCTTTACAAATTAGTGAGATTTTGCCTACCTTTGAAAAAAAAATTATGCGATTTTCGACAGCATTTGCAATTTATGGCTTTTTATTATTAAGCACCTTCACTTTCGGCCAGGTTCAGATTAAAGACGACGACTTCACTGTTACTTACACCACTAATATGTTGACGGTTCAATTTGATGGCGCGTCGCCCTCTCATTTTGTTGCCAGTGATTTAAAAACTGCTAGGTTAGTGACATCGGAAGCGCGTATGGCAAATGCATTCGTACTCTCGCTGCTAAATCCGTCACAAATTGTAAAAATCGATTACGATATTTTTGAAAACGGACAACTAATTTCAAAGACAAGGTATTTGGCTACGCCGTCGAACTCTTCTGGTGAAATTAGTGTTTTTTTCAATCATCCGGTAGACACCAATTACAGTCAGGGACAATATGCACTAAACCTTTCCAACACCCTAGACGACAGACTTATAAGTTACATCAACGCCTGTCAAGCAAGCTTAGACATCGCCATTTATAATTCGGCTTCACCATCAGCAGTATCTGGAATTGCCGGCGCCATTAATTCAGCCTACTCGAGAGGGGTTCAAGTGCGTGTAGTTTATGACGGGAGCACAAGCAGCACGATGATTAATCTATTAAATGGCGGAATTCCGCGAATAGCCAGCCCTACCGCCTCGCAGTACGGTATCATGCATAATAAATTTGTGATTTTTGATGCGGATGATGTAAATGCAAATTTGCCATTGGTTTGGACAGGTTCTACTAATTGGTCGGTTTCTCAAATTGACGGACCCGATCGCAACAGCGCCATCGTAATTCAAGACCAGGCGCTGGCTCAGGTTTACAAATTAGAATTTGAAGAAATGTGGGGAAGTAATACTGCCACGCCCAATGTGGCATTTTCTAAATTCGGATTTTATAAAACAGACAACACCCCTCATAATCTTGTTATAGGAGGCAAAGTGGTTCAAAGCTATTTTAGTCCGACCGATGGCACCAATGCACAAATAATTGCTGCAATCAATTCAGCAAATTCCGACATTGATATTGCCACAATGCTGATTACGCGGTCGGATATCAGAAATGCTTTGATCAACAAATTCAACTCGGGTTTTACAAATATTAATCTCGTTGCTGATACTCAGAACCCGGCTTCCAATCAGTTTTCTACCATTCAATCAGCGCTATCGCCTGGCCATGTGGTGAGTTTTACTTCATCCGGAATCATGCACCACAAGTTTATGGTCATTGACAATTTTGACAGTACTTCAGACCCTTTGGTTGTAGTTGGCTCGCACAATTGGAGTAATTCGGCTGAGACTAAAAATGATGAAAATATGGTTATTGTTCACGATGCCACAGTTGCAAATCAATACTATCAGGCATTTGCTTACCTGTACCAGTTGTCTGGCGGAATCATTAGTAATTTATCGACTACCGATATTACAGTTTCTCAGCGGTATAAAATTGTTCCAAATCCGTCTCATGGGTTATTCACTTTCGAAAACACTTCGATCACAGGAAATGTTGCCGAGGCTTTCACGATCAATGTTTTTAATGTGTTGGGTAAAAAAGTATGGAGTAGAGAATACTCATCAGTTGATGCTGTTGCGATCGACCTAACTGCGGAGCGTGATGGAATGTATTTTGTCGAAGTTAGAGGCAACCGCCAAAGCCAGCATTATAAATTGATTAAAAATTAAAATGCATTGCTAAAATCATCAGGCTATTTACTTTTTGTCTGATGTTGCTTTTTACTTTTGATTTCATGCTTCTGTTCAGATTCTTCGATCGAGTGCGAGGTCTGCAGCGTTTGATCTTTTTTAGATAACTCACTTAGATGACGATAATATTTTTGAATGACAGTCATTTCATCCTCAGTCATGTTTTCGACATCCACTAGTCTGTTGCTCGAATATTCATTTGATGCAACAAGCTCATTTAATTTTAATTGAATGGCTAACGAGTCTTTATTTTGCGCTTTTTGAATTAAGAAAACCATCAGAAAAGTAATAATAGTAGTTCCGGTGTTGATTACAAGTTGCCACGTTTCGGAGAAATCAAAAAACGGACCTGTAATACCCCAGGCAATTACGATAAAAAAGGCAATTATAAACGCATAGGTGCTTCCCGTCGCTTTTGATACCGCAGTTGCAAATTTTTCAAACCCGCTGTTTTTGTTTTTCTTGACCTGTTTCATTAAACTGAAGTTTGTTGTTAATTTTCGTTATAACTTCTCTTCTCGATCCCAGAAACGATGTTGTGCTATCGCTTTAATAAAAGAGTTGGAAAGGTTTTTGGAATCAAATACCACATTGCTGATAATTCCGTCGGCTAAACCTTTGCCTTTGGCATCAGACATATCTACTACTTCAGTTCCTTCTCCCGCGGCAGCAATGGCTTTACAGTGTTTATAGGCTTCGTTAACGAAATCAATGGCATCTTTATTCTTTGTAAGTGTAGCGATGCCTTTTCCTGAAGGAATATAAACGGCATCAAACAAGACTGAGCTTGCAATGAGATAAGTTTGATCGGCGATGATCGACGTTCCTGACTCAGAGGCTACAGTTCCTAAATGGGGCGCAATGATTTTGACCACCGCTCCTTCTCCTTCCAATGCTTTTTTGACGATATTTACAGAAGCATCGTTAAATTCATCAGTACATAAAAATGCAATTTGCCGTGTTACAATTGCGTCTGACTGGATTTTATTTTTTAACATGCTCAAAGCATCTGATTGGTTTACCGCTTGTTTTTTTTCCAGTATTGATTCATATTTATTTGGATCCGCGTCTGCACCAACACCATGATTGATTGGTTTTTCGGGCGCAATGGGAACTACCATGCCTAAGCTTTCCGCCACTTTAGCCGCAAGGGTTTTATCAATTTCAGACAGCAGACCCAACATGCGATGGCGAATGGCTTCAGTTTCCACTTTTCCTAATTCAAAACGAAGCGCATTGATAATATGGTTTTGTTCAATCTTGGTTTGGCTGTTAAAAAATAACGTAGCCTGACTGAAATGATCCGAGAAACTTGCGCTGCGGTCCCTTACTTTCTGTGCATCGATGCGTTCATTAAAACTAACAAATCCGCCTTGATCAATTCTTGCCTGGTACGGGCAGCCGCCTCCTAAAGAATTTGGATGGTAGCTAACCCGACCCACGTTTATTTCTTGGCGCATGTGGCCATCGCGTTGGTTGTTGTGCATCGGAGATATCGTTCGGTTGATTGGAATTTCATGAAAATTTGGACTGCCAAGTCTTGACAACTGTGTATCGGTATAAGAAAACAGCCGACCTTGTAGCAATGGATCATTCGTAAAGTCTATGCCTGGAACCAGATGACCCGGATGAAAAGCGACTTGCTCCGTTTCTGAAAAAAAGTTATCGGGATTGCGATCGAGTACCATTTTGCCGATCAAGGTTACAGGAACAAGCTCTTCCGGAACCAGTTTGGTGGGATCTAATAAATCGAAATCATATTTATGTTCATCTGCTTCAGAAATCAGTTGCACCCCAAGTTCCCATTCAGGAAAGTTCCCATTGTCAATGGCTTCCCACAAATCTTGTCTGTGAAAATCTGAATTTTTTCCCGAAATTTTTTGTGCTTCATCCCATAGAACGGCATGCAGGCCTAACTTGGGTTTCCAATGGAATTTCACAAAATGAGATTCATTGTTCGAATTTATAAAACGAAAGGTGTGCACTCCAAAACCTTCCATCATACGAAGACTTCTGGGTAAGGCACGATCGCTCATCGCCCACATAATCATGTGCATCGACTCGGGCATCAGTGAAATAAAATCCCAAAAAGTGTCATGTGCGGAGGCAGCTTGTGGCATTTCATTATGCGGCTCAGG
Source organism: Flavobacterium sp. (assembly GCA_014378065.1). Lineage (GTDB taxonomy): Bacteria > Bacteroidota > Bacteroidia > Flavobacteriales > Flavobacteriaceae > Flavobacterium. The sequence continues at coordinate 60,453 of JACMOK010000014.1, read as the reverse complement.
TTTGACTGCATGAATTAGGTCAGGAAACTTTATGGCATCCTGTATAAAGAACACAGGCATGTTGTTTCCGACCAAATCATAATTGCCTTCATCGGTGTAAAACTTTACAGAAAAACCCCTTACATCACGTGCTAAATCGGTAGATCCTCTTGATCCTGCTACGGTTGAAAATCGCGTAAACACCGGCGTTTTTATTTTTGGATCTTGTAAAAATCCCGCTTTTGAATATTTCTCCATCGATTGGTACACCTGAAAATAACCATGAGCTGCAGATCCGCGAGCATGAACGATTCGCTCTGGAATCCGTTCGTGATCAAAATGTGTAATTTTTTCGCGAAGTATAAAATCTTCCAACAGAGAAGGGCCGCGCTCTCCAGCTTTTAGAGAGTTGTTGTTATCATTAATCTTTAGACCTTGATTGGTGGTAAGATATTGATCGCTTCCGTCGGAAATATTTTTGTTTAAATCCTGTTGTTTTACATCTTCGTTTGAAGAGTCGTTCTTATTGGTATTTTTCATTTCATTTTACAAATTAGCGTTACCGCGGCGTTCACGGAATTTATAAATTCAAAAAAACCCGCACTGCATCGCAGTAGTGCAGGTTTTTATATACCCATAAAGTTAGTTTGTTAATTTTCATCGCCTTCGGATGCATCAAAATTGATGGTGTTGTATGCCGCCTCTGTGAGCGTGATATCTGCTTCTTTTTCTTCCTCTAAAGTTTGATGTAAAAGTGCGGCCGCTTCGTCTTCACCTAACGTTTTGGCAAAAGCAGTCAGCGTTCCGTAAGTGGCAATTTCGTAATGTTCAATCTTTTGAGAAGCAGCGATAATCCCTGCATCTCTAACGGCTCCTGGTTCCGTCTCTTCCATAATGCCTTCTCCTTCTTTAATCAGACCTTCCATCGCTTCGCATTTTTTTGCTGCCACTTTTTCTCCAACTATTTCAAATATTTTTTCGAGTCGGCTGGCTTGCGCTTCGGTCACTGTTAAATGGTCAGTAAGTGCCTTGATCAAATTTTGAGAGGTGGCATTTTTCGCCATTATAGGCAATGCTTTGGTTAGTGCTTTTTCTGCCCAATAAATGTCTTTTAAAGAGTCAACAAATAATTTTCTAAGACCTTTTGCAGCATTACTTTTTGGTTTTACTGTTCCGTTTTTTAAATTTGAACTTGTTTTTGTGTCTTTAATAGTTGAAGTTTTCATGATATATACTTTTAGATAATTTATTTGTGTTTTACAAAGCTAAATCTGTCCCATTATGAAAGAGTTATAAAATTTCCTAAAAGATTTACAGTATTTTACAAAACTTGTCTTACAACATTGTTATCTTTATGTAATTCAGCATTTTAAAAAAAAATAATGTAGGTAAGTTTAAGAGGAGCAGCTAAATCTTAACGGAATATTTCGAATTTCGAAAGCTTAGATAGAAATAGTTTAATGTCTGACGATTTTTTAAATTTAATTTTCTGTAACGATATATGATACAACTAATCCCATAAAAAATTAAATGGCAACAGTTGTATATTGGCCACTCTTCTTCCCGAAAGCCAACGCCAGCACCTATTTTACCCTTGTGATTTGCTTCGCCACCAGCGGTTTGTCTATTATTATGAGCAGTTTGATACTGACCAAATCAATGCTGCTTTTTATACCTTTCTCACGATTAAAATTTTAAAAACGAAGTCCAATAAAGCACTTCAAAATCTAAAACTATTACGCAATCAGAAGTATACTCTTACAGTCCATGGCGGGTTGATGCCGTTTCTCCAAGTTCACCGGTGATAATGACTCTCACGCCGTTATGCTTTAGCCACCGAAAAAGTCTATAAAGTTCGCACGAAGACTGGCTTGGTTGTCTAAGCATGAAATAGTGATTCTATGCTGCCAAGATCCGCGCTCCGCAGTTACAACGTCGATGGCATGGTTGAGGCGGATGAACAAACCATCAAGATCACAATCGCCAGCTTCCTCTATTTTTAAACGCTTGACGCTGAAGTAATCGAACACGATTTTTTGGTCGCTTTTATACTTTTTCACATTAAATCCTTAATGGTTTTACGTTTTGCGAAATATCGATCCGGAATTGCTTAGATGGCTGTTGGGGTTTTATGAAATTCAAATTCCTTCTCTGTTTGTTTTTTATTGTATGATGACACGTTATTCTATTTTTTGATTCATGTTTAAATCAAAATTAAGAAAATGTATTTTAACACTTTTAAGAAATATTCCGGAATGATTACAGAATTTCATAAGTCGGCTAAGTCATGCCTTTTCCGTGAATAATTTCGGATTAGCGTCGATTTAAATATTCTAAAAGCATAATATTTTAAGACGGAGTTCTATTTTCTCCCAAATTAAAGTGCCACCTTTGTTACAGTAGAACGGATCTAAACAGAACCTTTTTTAAGGTTGACTTCCAAAACCAAATACATAATGAAACTCTACATCAAATACATGGTCAGTGTCCGCTGTAAAATGGTGGTGAGAGAAGTATTGAAAAAAATGAATCTTCGCTATATTTTGGTCGATCTGGGCATGGTAGAAGTCATGAACGACTTGACGCTTCAGCAGCGCGAAGCCTTAAAGATTGCATTACTTCAGTCGGGTTTGGAATTAATGGATGATAAAAAGACGGTGCTCATCGAAAAAATAAAAAATGTCATTATTGAAATGGTGCATTATTCGGAAGAGATTACCAAGATGAATTATTCTGACTACATAAGTCAAAAGCTCGGGCAGGATTACACTTACATGTCCAAATTATTTTCTGAAGTAAAGGGCACAACGATTGAGCATTATATTATTGCTCACAAGATTGAACGGGTCAAAGAGTTGTTATTGTATGACGAACTCAATCTTACTCAAATATCCTATATACTCAATTATAGCAGCGTCGCGCACTTGTCCAAACAATTTAAAAAAGTCACCGGACTGACGCCCAGTTTTTTTAAACAACTTAAAGACAAAAAACGCATCTCGCTTGAGAATGTCTGAATTGTATAAATAATAAGTTTTATTTTACAATACAAAGCCTCCAATTAATCTCAACTTTGTAGAAACCGATAAAGTTAAGAATTTGAAGTTGTATATTAAATATATGGTTAGTAATCGTTGTAAGATGTTAGTTAGAGAAGAATTAAAAAAACTCGGGCTGCATTTTATGGTCGTTGATTTGGGTGAAGTAGATATCATGGAAGATCTCTCTTTGGGCCAGGTAGAACAACTGAAACTTTCTTTGCGCGAGGCAGGGCTGGAGTTGATGGATAATAAGAAGGCAATGATCATTGAAAAAATAAAAAACTTAATCATCGAAAAGGTACACCACTGTGAAGAAATTATGAAAATTAATTTTTCAACCTATTTGAGTGAGAAAATTGGTCATGATTACAATTATCTATCTAATTTGTTTTCTGAAATTCAAGGAACGACCATTGAAAAATTTATTATTGCCCACAAAATAGAAAGAATAAAAGAATTGATGTTGTACGGAGAGCTCAATATTACAGAAATTGCCTGGACGATGAATTATAGTAGTGTTGCCCACTTGTCGGCGCAATTCAAAAAGGTAACCGGGTTATCGCCTTCGCATTTTAAAAAATTTTCTGATCTTAAACGATCTCCGATTGAGGAAATTGGAAATTTAAAATCTCATCAAGACTAAAATATGGAAAAGGAAAATTCTTACTTGTCCAAAAGTCTAGTTGAAGCTTCTACTGAAGATTCGATTCTTACTACCGGAAAGGTTGATCGATTAGAAACGCAGATCAAGCAACTTACCGATACGCTCGAAAAAACGACTAAAGAACTTCAAACTAAAAATGGCGAGCTTGAGATTTCAGGCTTGGAAATTACGTCAGAATATGCACGAGATATTATAGAAGTAAGTCTTGATATTTTGGTTGTCTTAAATCTCGAAGGAAAAATTTTAGATGTCAATAGAGCCATGATTGACAGTACTGACAAATCGAGAGCCCAATTACTTGGTAGTGATTTTTGCGGTTATTTTACCGATCCTGATAAAGCAAAGAAATGCTATAAAAAAGTATTTGAGAAAGGGGTTGTTATGGATTATTTTTTAACCATTATTGATGGCGTTTTGACCGACGTGCTCTTTAACGGTTCGGTACTAAAAGACCCAAAAGGCGCTGTTATAGGAGCTGTTGTTGTGGGAAGAGATATTTCAAATCAGAAGAAAATTGAAAAAGAGCTGACCGCTTCCAAAACAAATGCTGAAGAAACCCTTCAGCTAAAGCAACAATTTTTGTCGAACATGAGTCACGAAATCAGGACTCCCATGAACGCAATTATAGGTTTTACTAAAATTGTACTCAAAACGGATTTGACCATCAAGCAAAAAGAATATCTTAATGCCATCAAGATGAGTGGTGATTCTTTAATCGTGATTATTGACGATATTCTGGATTTGGCTAAAGTTGACTCCGGGAAAATGGCATTTGTAAATAAGCCGTTTAAAATGGCAGTTTTCATTACCGGTATCGTTCAATTGTTTGAATTGCGAATGAAGCAGAAAAAATTAAAACTCGTAATCGATTACAATCCTGAAATTCCAGAAATACTTCTGGGAGATTCCGGACGTCTGACTCAAATTATTTTAAATATTTTAAGCAATGCCGAGAAATTTACTTCCAAAGGAACAATTACGATACAAGTTGGAATCGTAAAAGAAAATACCCAAAACATCACTTTAAAATTTGCAATTTCAGACACCGGAATTGGAATCGCTGCCAACCAATTTGACGCCATCTTCGAAAATTTTCAGCAAGCATCAACTGGTACTTCGCGATTGTACGGCGGCACTGGCTTGGGTTTGGCAATTGCAAAACAGTTGGTCGAGTTGCAAGGCGGCAAGATTACTGTAGAAAGTAAAATAGGGGAAGGTTCTACATTCAACATCGTGATGCTTTTCCAAAAGACCAAACTTCAATACTTATCAGAAGTACCTCAGAAAGTATTTCATCCTAAGATAAAAAACATTAGTGTCTTGGTTGTAGAAGATGTAGCTTTAAATCAACTGTTGGTTAAGACGATTTTAGATGACTTTAGGTTCGAAAACGATTTTGCGGATAACGGCCAGATCGCCATCGCCAAACTCAGACAAAGGAATTACGACATCATTTTGATGGATTTGCAAATGCCCATTATGAATGGTTTTGAAGCGACCGACATCATCAGAAACGAATTAAAATTGGACATCCCAATTATCGCTTTAACTGCAGACGTCACCACCGTTGACCTCGGAAAGTGTAAAGCTTTAGGGATGGACGACTACATTGCCAAGCCGATTGACGAGCACGTGTTACTTTCCAAAATTGTCGGTCTTGTTAATTCAAATCATGAAAAACAAAATGAAATTAGAAATCATACCATGCTAAAATATGTCAACTTAGAATATTTAAATAAGCGTACAAAATCAAATGCTAAGCTTATGGAGGAAATGATTACTTTGTATTTGGAACAGACGCCAAAATTGGTTCATGATATCAAAACGAGTATTGAAAACGAAGATTGGGAAGGACTCCATTCGGCAATCCATAAAATGATTCCATCATTCTCCATTATGGGGATGAGTACTGATTTTGAAAATATGGCTAAAAAAATTCAGGAATTTGCATCCACCCAACAGGCACTAGTGGAAATTCATGCATTGGTATTACAACTGGAAAATGTTTGCCTCGAAGCTTGTAGCGAATTAGCAAATGAACTGATCAAAATAAAAAATAAGAAAGTATGAAAAAGGAGAAGAAATTAAAAATCTTTTTGGTGGACGATGATCCATTGTACCTTAAATCGCTGGAAATAGATTTCATTCAAGCCGGAAATTACGATTTTGAAATGTATACCACAGGGGAATTGTGTATTGAAAATTTATACAAAAAACCCGATATTGTTGTATTGGATTACCATTTAGACAGCATCAATAAGCAGGCAAGAAACGGCATTGAAACTTTAGACGTAATCAAACGATTCGATCCGAAAATACCGGTTATTATTTTGTCTTCTCAAGATAAAATTGATGTTGCCGTGAGCTGCATGCACCATCATGCCATTGATTACGTGGTTAAAAGCGAAACTGCTTTTTTGCGATTGCAGAAAATCATGCATAACATTTTTAATTATCAGAAGATGGAAAAGGAATTAAATTGGTACATGGAACGCATGTAATTTTGAGCAAATCTGTAAATTATAAAAGTTTAAAAAAAATTATATAAAAGGTTTTCACCACTTTCAATTGAACTTTGGCCTCGTAGGAAATTAAACAGAAAGTGACTTATATTTTCGCTGTTTTTTTTGTAGCAAATTTTAGTTCTTCGATGTTTAAATCGGTATTGTAAAATTTACTCCCTCCAAGCGCTGTTACTATTACTATTTTTAAATAAGGCAAAGATTGTTTTGTCGAATAAAGTAATAGCACAGCTGTCTATAAATGGGCTGCACCAACTTTAAAAAAAGAAAAGATGAAAAGTTTTACCTTAGATACTGTACCACAATTTCATAATGGCAAAACCAGGCCTTTCCATAAAAAAGAAAATTTTGACGATGCTCAAAGCAATAACAGGTATGTCGAAGAACTAAAACAAATTTACTGGTCAGAACAATCCCTGATAATTGCAATTCCTATCATGATTCAGAACGCCACCACAGACGATCTTGCAACGGCCCTGCGAACCCATCTTGAATTTACAAGGAATCACATTCAACGGCTTGAGGCACTTTTTGAATCGATTGGAAAACTTGACTATATCGTGCATTAGATTCTGTCTGACAGCATTATTGCTCACTCCAATGTCAACATAACTTAATCTTGTTTATTCTTATAATCGAGTAAGAAATCAAAAGAATGTTATAACAAAAGTTTTTTTCGTCTTGGCTAGTTTTGTTTTATTTGATGAAAAAAAAACCTGTGCTAATTATTATCTATTTTATTTTTCAAAAAATCATGAAAATAACCATTTTACAAATCGAAAAAGCCGACGAAAAGCCAGATTACAATACGCTTTACAATTTACTTAAAAGGAGTGAGGAAGATTTAATGTCAAGATTTCCGACGTTGCAGGAGTTTGTTTTAGAAATTATTCTTTATCCTAATTTCATCAAATATAATAACAATAATAAAGGTTCTCATACTTTTAAAGAGGATCAATCTGCGGTCAGACTGAAAATACCTTCTTATCCAAAACAGGAAAACGATAAAATCTATCGTGCAGTCACCGATAATTTGAATCAGATTAAATTAATGGATCGCGCCTAGCCTATGATTTGTATACAAAGGTCTGCAGATTCGGTTTAAAATTCTCCCAATCAATTCCCATTACATGTTCTATCGCCTTGATTAACGAAGATAGCGAGATGGCTTTAGTAATAAACAAACTTGCTCCAAGTTCCATACACTTTGAAATAGTATCGATACTGTTGGAAGTAGAATAAACGACGATCGGAATCGAATTAAAACCAGATGAGGATCTTATTTCTTGCAAAAGTTCAAACCCATTTTTGATCGGCATATTTAAGTCGATAAAAACAACAGAAGGTTTTGGCGGTGGGTTTTTTAGTATTTGCATCATCTCATCACCCAATTCAAAAATACTAACATTTTCACCCAATTCATCAGCAGCTTCTTGAAAAAAAGAGCGGTCGTCAGAATCATCATCGACGTAGAAGAAAGTGGTTGTTTGTAATTGCAGCACCGTAAAGTTTTAATTGATTAACGGATGTAAAGATAAATAAATATCAGCGAATTGGCCGGTAGTATTGCCAAATGATGTAAAATCATTAAAAGTTGTAATAAAGTAAGTGAATTTTATAGTGCTTCGTTATTGACTTGCAACGATATTGCGTGTTTTAAAAAATTTTCATGTAAGAATCGATTGGAACAGTTTTTTTTGACTTAGCGTTGGTAAGTCGCTCAATTTCAGTTTTTGACAAAGATTGTCTGTAGATGTTCTATTATTTCCGTTTTGGCAGAAGTTGTTTTTTTCTGTTTAAAAAAATGAAGTTGTATAAAATCTGCAGAAAAAATAAGTAATAAAAATTAATACAGAGTTTTAACAAAATTATGTTTCTAAAGGAAATTATTACAAAAGAAATATCGCATTGGGCTCAACGATAACATTTTTGGTTTTAATTGGAAATTGACTATTATTAGTTTCGGATGAGAATTTGAAATCGATTTTTGATTTTCCGAGGTACCAGCAATCACCAAATGATAAACAATGTGAAATCCGTAAAAGCTGGGGACATCGATAATTATACCATTTAAAAATGGATTTTTGCATTTCACAAAATAAATTCTTTGATCCATCATAATAATTTCCTAATAAAGTGCATCATATACTATTCTATTCAAAGGCAAAAAATGCAAATAAGCTACAGCATATTCTAAAAAAATGACCAATAATCAAAATTTTATAGCAAGAGGAGGCGAGATGGGAATGCTCACAAGAGCTAAAAACTGGGACCAAACTGCGGTTGGGCCTGTCGCGAAATGGCCTCAAAGTTTAAAAACTACTTTAGGGATTGTGTTGAATTCAACGTTTCCAATGTTTTTATTTTGGGGACCCGACCTGACTTGTTTTTACAATGATGCCTACAAACCCAGTCTTGAAAATGAAGGCAAACACCCATTAGTACTAGGAGAAAAAGGGGATCAAGCTTTGATTGAAACCTGGAATTTCATCGGGCCAATCATTGATCAAGTGTTGTTAGGAGGGGATGCACGATGCATTGAAGACCAACTTTTATCTATTTACCGCAACGGACAAATCGAGGCGGTGTATTGGACGTATTGTTACAGCCCTGTAATTGGTGAAAACGGAAAAATTTCTGGTGTGTTGGTGACGTGCAATGAAACCACCGCCAAAGTCCAGTCGATGCAAAAAATTTCCGAAAGCGAAAAGCGATTTTGCAACACGGTACGGCAAATTCCGCTGGGTGTTACCATCTTAATAGGTCCAGAATTTATTGTAGAAATGGTTAACGAAACCTATTTGCAATTGGTTGACAAAACCGAGCAAGACTTGATAGGAAAGCCTTTGTTCGCATGTTTGCCCGAGGTAAAAGACGTTGTGCTACCGTTGTTAACAAAGGTATTAAAAACCGGTACAGCCTTTCACGCCAAAGAATTATCGGTTATGCTGCATCGCTATGGTAAACAAGAACGGACCTATTTCAATTTGGTTTATTATCCTTTGAGAGAAGACTCAGGCGATATCTATGGCATCATCGTAGTAGCAACTGAAGTGACCGCTGCAGTCAAAATAAAATACGCCTTGGCAGAAAGCGAAAAGCAATTTCGCAATCTCGTGATGCAATCTCCTATACCCATGGCCATTCTTAGGGGCGAAGACTACATTATTGAAACTGCAAATAAGGTGATGTTCGAGGTTATTTGGAGAAGAAAAGAAAATGAAGTTTTAGGAAGAAAACTATTAGAGGTTTTCCCTGAGCTGAATGACCAAAGATACCCCCAGTTGTTGCGGGAAATGTATTTAAACGGGCAAAATTATAAAGAAAATGAAACTGTATCGTATGTTGATGGCGATGATGGTGTAAAGAAATTTTATTTTGATTTTATTTATACTCCTTTGCTTGACACCGAAGATATCGTATCTGGCATCATGGTTACTGTAAAAGATGTAACCGAGCAGGTGGAAGCCAGAAAAAGGGTAGAAGATGCAGAAGAGCGATTGCGACTTGCAACGGAAGCTACCGAACTCGCCACGTGGGATCTCGATTTACAAACGCGAGAAATCATCCATTCTCCCCGACTTGCGCTAATTTTCGGGCATAAAAAATCCAAAAAAATTAGCCATAAACAGTTGCAAAGTCAGATTCATCCCGCTGATGTTCATGAAGTAGTGGAAAAGGCCTTCGACAAGGCGATGAAAACCAGTATTTATAAATATGAGGCGCGCATCATAAAACATAACCTTGAAATTTGTTGGATTCGAACGCAGGGCAAAGTTTTTTTTGATGAGTATGGCAAACCCTTAAAAATGTTAGGAACGCTACGAGATATCACGGAAGAAAAGTTCAGTCAGCAAATTCTTCAAGAAAGCGAACAAAAGTTTCGCCTGCTTGCTGATTCCATGCCGCAACACATCTGGACTTCTACGCCACAGGGACAATTTAATTATTTCAACAAAAGCGTGTACCAATTTTCTGCCATGAATGAAAAGCAAATCAATGAAGTAGGTTTTATTGAAATTGTTCATCCCGATGATCGGACCGAAAATATAAAGCAATGGCTCCACTCAATTGCCACCGGCGAAGATTTCATAGGAGAACATCGGCTTCGTCGTCACGACGGGCTGTATCGTTGGCATTTGTGTCGCGCCATCCCTAAAAAAGATGGCGATGGAAATATCCAAATGTGGGTGGGCACAAGTACAGATATTGAAGAGCAAAAATTGTTCACAAATGAACTTGAAAGGCAAGTCAAAGACCGGACTGCCGAACTGGAACAAAAGAATTCAGATTTGGAAAAGATGAACACTGAGCTTGAATCGTTTACCTATGTGTCAAGTCACGATCTTCAGGAACCATTGAGAAAAATCCAAATCTTTTCGAATCTTTTACGGGATAAAGAGTCGGAAAACCTTTCACAAAAGGGCAATGAATACTTAAGCAGAATGCGAGATGCTGCCAGTCGCATGCAAACTTTAATCAAAGATTTACTGGCTTATTCCAGAACCAACTTTACCGAACGTGTCTTTGCCATAACAGATCTTTGTGAATTGATCAAAGAAGTTGAAATGGATTTTTCAGAAATTATTGAGGAAAAAGGGGCAGTCATTTATTGTAATGATTTGCATGAGCTTCCTGTCATACCTTTCCAGTTTAAGCAATTGATGTTCAACTTAATTGGTAATGCCCTCAAGTTTACCAAACCAGGTACCAAACCGTTTATTCAAATTATCGGACAAATTGTTTATGGGTATCCACTAGGAACCGAAATTGTGCAACCGCACAAAAGCTACTGCCACATCAAAGTTACCGACAATGGTATTGGTTTCGATTCGGAATATAAAACCCGCATTTTTGAAGTTTTTCAGCGTTTACATGGGAAAACGGAGTATGCTGGGACCGGAATTGGACTTGCCATCGTAAAAAAAATCGTAGACAACCACCATGGTTACATCACAGCGTCAAGTAAACCAGATCATGGCGCTACTTTTGATATTTATCTTCCTGAACTGAATGGCTTGTAATTAACATCAGCCACTTTATCTTAGACACGTCGTACAATTCTGTAACATTTTTCAAATATACCATAACAATTTCGTGTTAAATGCGATACAAATTTGTAACATCAAAACTGACAAGTGTATCGCAATTAATTAATTATTAAAATGAATTCAATAACGAACTTATCCGATGCTGCGGCAATAGAAAAATTACAAGATCTGGTTGATGATATAGATGTGTGTCTATTTTGTACCAATCTCAAAAATGACAATGTGGCCAATTGTAGACCCATGAGCGCACAAAAAGTCGACAACCAAGGAAATCTTTGGTTTTTTAGTGACATCAACAGTGAAAAGAACAGGGAAATAAAACACGATAACCAAGTGCAGTTATTTTTTTCAAGTCCGTCAAGAAACAGTTATCTTATCATTAACGGGCACGCCGAAATTGTAATAGACAGAAATAAAACCCAAGAACTTTGGTCGCCGTTGGTTAGAGCCTGGTTTAAAGAAGGAAAAGATGATCCTAACATTTCCATTTTAAAAGTAGTTCCTGACAGCGCATACTATTGGAATACCGAGGGCAACACCATGTTCAATTTTTTTAAGAAGATCGTAACTGCTGCAACCGGAAAGAATTTAACGGAAACAAAACATGGCAATTTACAGTTGTAATGCGACCTAAAATCACAGTCAAAGTTATGTCAGTAAGAAAAATGTTGTTAAATCTTTGTTTTTTACTATTTTCGTTCGCTGTCTGGGCGCAAAAGCTTAAAGCAATTGAGGTTCCATTGGCGGTGATTTCTGCATTTAATATCGCCAATCCTGCAGTTCTTAATCCTGAATGGTATAAGGAAGACTCGAAATTTAAAGTGAAGTTTATCGTCGATAAACGGCCTAGAACTGCAACCTATTCTGAGTCTGGAACATTGGTTGTGCATGATGCTAAAGTGGCGCTTACACTCATTCCAAGCGCAATCAAAGCATATCTTGACAAAAACTATTCTGGAAAAAACATTGATAAGGTATTAAAAATGACTGCAGCCAATGGCAAAACAAGTTACCTTATATCCATTGATGGAGGAGATCTCATTTTCGATGCCAATGGAAGATTCGTTAAAGCAACCCCGCTTAAGTAGCTGTTCTAAGCTAATAAAAAAATTATTCCGTTAGGATATTTCTTATAACTACTTTATTATTAAATCTTTAACGTCTTGTTAAAGTGGAAAAAATGTAACTTATTTCTAAAGTTATATAACATAAATTTTTGATGTCCGATCGAACTTTAGCATTACTCAAAAAAGCTTTTTTACGTGTCAAATTTTTTTAAAAACAACATAACTCATAATTCATGGTACAAGTAAACAAATTAGGTGTGATCCTAAAAAAGACCGAATTTACTTTTGAAAATGAGGGGGTTTTGAATCCAGCCGTTATCAAAGAGGGAAACACGGTTCATATTTTCTACAGAGCAGTCAGCAAGGGAAATTATTCTAGCATAGGGTATGCAAAACTAGATGGCCCAATGGAGGTAGTCATGCGAATGGAATCACCTATTTTAAAAGCGGAAGAAACCTATGACTCCCATGGAGTTGAAGATCCTAGAATTGTTAAAATTGATGATTTATATTACATGACTTACACCGCCTACGATGGCATCAATGCTTTAGGGTGTTATGCGATTTCAAAAGATTTGGTTCATTTTGAAAAAAAAGGCATCATGGTTCCAAAAATTAGCTATCAAAAATTTATTGAGCTCACAAAAATTAATGGCGTGATTAAGAATAAATATTACCGATTTAACCAACATGAGGGCGTCGTAGAAAAAGACATTTCTAAAATGCTTTTGTGGGACAAAAATGTGGTTTTTTTTCCAAGAAAAATAAATGGAGCCTTTTGTTTCATACACCGCATTAAGCCGGGCATTCAAATCGTGACCGGAGTAAAGGAACTCACAGATTTAACCGAAGCATATTGGGACAATTACATCACCAATCTTGACCAGCACATCCTGCTTGAACCAAAATTTGATCACGAAAGAAATTACTTGGGTGGTGGTTGTCCCCCAATCGAAACCGAACACGGGTGGTTGATGATATACCATGGTGTTCACGAATCGTTAAACGGCTATGTATATTGCGCCTGTGCAACGCTACTAGATTTGGAAGATCCTACCAAGGAGATTGCAAGATTGCCTTATGGTTTATTTCAGCCCGAGTTGGAATGGGAGCTCAAAGGATACGTAAGAAATGTTTGTTTTCCCTCAGGTGCAGCTGTCTTTGATGATGTGTTATACATTTATTATGGTGCTGCTGACGAACGTATCGCTTGTGCCTCGATGAGCTTATCCGAATTGTTAAATGAATTACTACTTAATATACAACACAATGATAAATAATAGTCCCCTAAACCGAACAAACGAATTTGCGGCCAAAAAAATCCGCAGGCTTATTTCTGACGAGCGCTTCGAACTTCAAGAAATCAAAAATAAACTTCCAGAAATTTTGTTGCTCTCCTCTTACCCACCAAGGGAGTGCGGCATAGCGACGTATACCCAAGATTTAATCAAAGCACTAAACAACAAGTTTAAAGATTCTTTTGCTATTCGAATTTGTGCACTTGCTTCTGAAAATGAGAAGCATATTTATCCTGAAGAAGTAAGGCACGTGTTAGATACAGATGATTCCAACTCGTATATTAAACTTGCCGAAGATATCAATATGAATGCTGCTATCCGAATGGTAATGGTACAACATGAATTTGGATTGTTTCGAAATAACGAATTGGATTTTTCTCGTTTTTTGAAAATATTAGTCAAGCCGGTCAGTCTCGTTTTTCATACGGTTTTGCCCAGACCAGATGAATTTCTAAAATCAAACGTTCAAGATTTGGCCCATCTTGCCGAGGCCATTGTGGTCATGACACACTCTTCATTGGACATCCTCGTGCGAGATTATGACATTTTGGAAGAAAAAATCATGGTAATCGGCCATGGAACCCATTTGGTGGAGCACACGGACAAGAAAATTTTAAAAAGGAAATACGATCTTCAAGGTAAAAAAGTGCTGGCAACTTTTGGCTTGTTAAGTTCGGGGAAAAGTATCGAAACTACTTTAAATGCCCTACCGGAGATCATTAAGCAAAATCCTGAAGTGGTCTTTTTGATTATTGGTAAAACACATCCTTCGGTTTTTAAAAAAGAAGGCGAGAATTACCGAAATCGACTTATCGAGCAAATTGAAACGTTGGGCATACAAGAACAGGTAAAATTTATCAACCGATTTTTAACCTTATCAGATTTATTAGAGTACCTGCAAATGGCGGATGTTTATTTGTTTACTTCCAAAGATCCTAATCAGGCGGTCAGCGGTACCTTTTCTTATGCGATTAGTTGTGGCTGTCCAATCATATCAACACCCATCCCTCATGCATGTGAAGTATTAAAAAATGGTTCAGGAATCATTATTGATTTTGAAAATTCAGGCCAGCTCGCCATTGAAGTCAACCGTTTACTTGCTGATGACACTTTGAGAAGCAATATTAGTTCAAACGGACTGCATAAAATTGCTCCCAATGCTTGGGAAAATTCGGCTTTAACACATGCGCTGTTGTTCAATAAAATCATAGGTAAGCCGATTTCACTACATTATAGGGTGCCAGCGCTGAATTTGAATCATATAAAAAAAATGACTACATCATTCGGGATGATTCAGTTTTCGATTATAAACCACCCTGACATCGATTCAGGTTACACGCTTGACGACAATGCCCGAGCACTGATCGCGATGTGTCAGCATTTTGAACTCACCAGAGATGAAGAAGATATCAAATACATTTATACCTACTTTAATTTTATAAAATTTTGCTTGCGTCCTAACGGCTATTTTTTAAATTATGTAGATGAAAGAAAGGAATTTACCGAACAAAATAGCCAGACCAACTTGGCCGATTCAAATGGCAGGGCGATTTGGGCCTTGGGATATTTAATTTCAATAAGCGAACTGCTTCCGATTGATCTGGTTCTAAAAGCAGAATCGACATTGCGCGTGGCATTGGAAAACGCAGATAAAGTCTATTCAACAAGGGCAATGGCGTTTATTATAAAAGGTGTTTACTACAGAAATATTAAAAAACATTCGGTAGAAAATGTCGCATTGATCCGACAATTGGCCGATAGGATGGTACAAATGTTTAGGCACGAGGCCAAAGAATCTTGGCTTTGGTTTGAAAATTATTTAACCTATGCCAACAGTATTTTACCTGAAGCTTTGTTGTGTGCGTATATGGCTACCGGAGAACTCATTTATAAAGTCATAGCCAAGACCTCTTTCGATTTTTTATTGGCGAAAATCTTTACTGAAAAAAGCATTAAAGTAATCTCTAATAAAGGATGGTTGCATGTAGGTGAGGAATTAATTCCGGAAAAATTAGGTGGAGAACAGCCTATTGATGTTGCCTATTCAATACTTGCTTTGAGTAAATTTTATGAGGTATTTCAGGAAAATGTCTACCTTAAAAAAATGGAAATTGCTTTTGATTGGTTTTTAGGAAACAATCATTTGAATCAGATTATCTACAATCCTTGCACAGGCGGTTGTTTTGACGGACTAGAAGATACAAATGTCAATTTGAACCAAGGCGCCGAATCGACTGTAAGTTATTTAATGGCCAGGTTAACCATAGCCAAATACTTTTCGGCTGATCAAACGCAACCTCCAAAATTTGCCATAAACCAAAAGGTTCATTTTTTACGACCCACTAATTATTTTCATATTAACACATTGTAATTATGAATGCTACAGATAAAAGTCGTCATGCCGATAAAGCTGCAGCGGACAGGGAACAAGATGGTGTTCCTTCATTTCTAAACTACCCGCCTAGCGAAGATATCTACATACAAGGCGACAAAGAATCCGAAGTTGATCCCGAGGACATTACAAAAAAGAAAGAGAATCTACCAACTCAAATAGAAGAAAAGCGCAATCAAAAAAATTTTAGAACCGACGTCTCAGGCAGCGACTTGGACGTGCCGGGCGGTGAATTAGATGATGAACAAGAGGCAACCGGAAACGAAGACGAGGAAAACAATTATTATAGCATTGGTGGCGACAATCATAATAACTTAGAAGACGATAATGGTTGAAAATTGTCATAATATTATTAAAAACTCAGTTTCTAGTCCGTTTTTTTTTGATATGGGAATAATATAACTTAATTTGCAAGTTGTATAATAATTTTTTTAACATTTAATAGGAACTTCGCATCATTAATTTTAATATTTAATTTTTGATACTGCAATGAATATAGGAATTACTCAAAAAAAATTAGAACAATCTGTAGGTCTTTTGTCTGTTATTTTAGCGGACGAGGTTACACTATACACGAAAACAAGAAAATTTCATTGGAATGTTTCAGGAGAAAGTTTTATGGAACTTCATAAGTTATTTGAGGCCCAGTATACCGAACTTGAAGAGGTCATTGACGAAGTGGCTGAACGAATCAATAAATTGGGTGCTAATACCATAGGTACCCTAAAAGAATTTTCTGAACTTACTTCAATTAAAGAGATGCCCGGCAATTATCCTACCCAAAAAGAAATGTTAATTGAACTCCTTAACGATCACGAAACAGTAATACGCGAGCTTAGAAAAAACGTTGCTGTATGCGACGAAGAAATTAAAGATGCTGTCACTGCAGATTTTTTAACCGGGATTATGTCAAAACACGAGACGATTGCTTGGATATTACGACGTTATTTGAACTGATTTCACCCGATTTTAGTTAAATTTGCATAAATTAATCGATAAAACATAATAATTTGGTTCTTTATCTTAAAAATATATTCACCGACGTTGGCAAAGTCTCCTTATTTTCGAAAAGGTTTTTTAAGGAGTTGTTTACCACTTCTTTTGAATTAAAAGAGTTTTTCTGGCAGTGTTACGCCATGGGTTACAAATCTTTGCCCTTAGTAAGCATCACTGGTTTTATCATGGGGTTGGTGCTCACCATCCAATCACGTCCCACCTTGGCAAAGTTTGGAGCTGAATCTTGGATTCCAGGAATGGTAGCGCTCTCGCTCATTAGAGAAATTGCTCCAGTAATCACCGCTTTAATTTGTGCGGGCAAGATTTCATCCGGAATTGGCGCAGAGTTGGGATCGATGAAAGTCACCGAACAAATTGATGCAATGGAAGTTTCGGCAATTAATCCTTTTAAATATCTTGTGGTAACGAGGATAATGGCAACAACAATTATGGTTCCAATATTAGTATTATATGCTGATATGGTTGGATTATTAGGCGGATTTGTAGGCTTTAATATACACGGTGATATAACTTTCTTCCGATATTTTTCACAAGTATTGGAGTCGCTTACCTTTAACGATGTGATTCCTGCAACCGTAAAGACCTTCTTTTTTGGTTTTTTTATTGGAATGATTGGATGCTTCAAAGGATTTAACGCAGAGAATGGAACTGAAAGTGTGGGTAAAGCAGCCAACTCAGCTGTAGTAACGGCCTCACTTACCATTTTTATAATAGACATGATTGCCGTACAGATAACCGACCTGATTTCTTGATCTTATGATAAATGAAAAGAAAAATACCAGCCGAAGCCATACAAAAGAAATGGAAGAGGTTATTATTGAAATAAAAAATTTACATAAGGCGTTTGGAAGTAATGTTATTTTAAAAGGGGTCAACTTAAACGTTTCTAAGGGAGAAAACGTAGTGGTACTGGGAAAATCCGGTTCAGGAAAGTCGGTAGCAATAAAGTGTCTGGTGGGGTTGGTTGAAGCCGATCAGGGCGAAATTAAAGTGTTTGGTTCTGAAATTTCACAAATGAATACGACTGAACTCAATACCGTTAGATCGCGAATGGGTTTTTTATTTCAAAATGGTGCCTTGTATGATTCAATGTCGGTCAGAGAAAATTTGGCTTTTACCTTAAAACACCACGATAAAGAAAGTAGTGCAGAAGATATTGAAACGCAGGTAAGAGAAGCGTTAAAAAGTGTCGGACTTGAAGATGCGATTGACAAAATGCCATCGGAACTATCAGGCGGAATGCGTAAAAGGATAGGATTGGCTAGGACATTAATCATCAAACCTGAAATTATATTGTATGATGAACCTACTACCGGTTTGGATACCATCACCTCCAGAGAAATCAGTGAATTGATTTTACAAATACAAGAAAAATATAAAACTACATCACTTATAATTACACACGATATGGCTTGTGCTAAACTCACGAGTAATCGTATTATCGTGCTAAAGGACGGTGTAATTGATGCCGAAGGAACTTACGAAGAATTAGAAAAAAGTGATGATCCGTGGGTTAGATCTTTTTTCAACTAAACAATAAAAATTCGCAATTATGAGTAAAGAAGCAGGGTTTACATGGAAATTAGGCATGTTTGTTACAATAGGATTGTTACTATTTATAGCAACCATTTATTTTATTGGGAAACAGCAAAACCTTTTTGGGTCAACATTTCATTTAAAGTCTAAATTTAAAACGGTCAGCGGACTAAAAGTGGGAAATAACGTGCGATTCTCAGGGATCAACGTTGGAACGGTCGATGACATTTCATTGGTTAATGACACGACCGTTTTGGTTAAATTTAAAATAAACGATGATGTTAAACAATTTATCAAGACCGATGCCCATGCTAGTATTGGGTCAGACGGTTTGATGGGTGATAAGGTACTAACGATTTCCCCAGGATCAGATTCGAATAATGCTGTTTCCGATAACGATCTGATTGCATCAACAAAGGCGATTGAAATGGAGCAGATTATGAAAAGTGTGCAGACAACAATAGACAACGCCGGACTTATTACTGTCGAACTTTCGCAGTTTACTCATAATATGAATAATAAAAATGGAACACTTTCAAAACTTTTGACTGACGATGCGCTAGCGAGTAGTCTGAAAAGTACGATTTTAAATTTGGAAAATTTCACCAAAAAGCTCAACAATAAGAACGGCGTACTTTCAAAACTTACTAGTGATGAAAAGTTAGGAAAGTCAATGGATTCTACCATTACAGGCTTAAATGAATCGGTAAAAGCTGCGAAGCAAAATTTCTTATTAAAAGGATATTTCAACAAAAAGAAAAAGGCAGAAGCAAAAAAACAAAAGAAATTGAAAAAGGAAATGCAAAAGGAAAATAAAGAAAATTCTGTTAATGAAAAGATAACAGAACCGAATAAAGATACTTTAAAAGTAAAATAGATATTTAAATCATATAACTTTTTAATTGTATTATGTAATTGCGTTACTCTAATATAATTGACCTTTATTATATACTGAAAAGTATATAATCTAGAGGTTAGCATCATGAAAAAACCAAAGAAATTAGGAATTTGGATGGATCACAACATTGCGCATCTGATGGAATTCACCAACGAGCCTTTCGAAGTAAAAACAATTGAATCTAGTTACGCTAAGCAATCAAATCTCGGAACAACTTCTAAGCTTAAAGAGCAACACAGACAGTTTAAGTATTATAAAAAAATAGGCGATGTTATCAAAGATTATTATCAAGTTATTCTGTTTGGCCCCACTGATGCGAAAATAGAACTTTTTAATATGTTAAGTGAAGACGATCGTTTTGTTAAAATAAAATTGGAAATTAAAGATACAGAAAAAATGACACGCTCTCAATTGCATCTGTTTGTGACTGAATATTTTTCGGCAAGTTAAAAACAAATGACTACATTGTAAAATATTAAAAATCCTTTTAGAAATACTGGGATTTTTTTATGCATATTCATTACATTTCAATCATGAAAAGAATTTATAACTATTCGGAAAATTTTTTCGAAAAACTCGTTTCGATAGCCACTACATTGTTAGGGAATTCTATCACTTTCATTCTGGCATTCTTTATGGTCATTTCATGGTGGGCGAAAACATTACTGTCAGATTGGGACTTTCATTTAATTGTTGGCGATATGATTTTCGGCATCACTTTCTTAAGCTTGTTTATCATACAAAAATCATTCAATAGGTTTTCTGCTTCACTTCATCTAAAGGTAAACGAACTAGTATCTTCGCACGAAACTGCAAATAATGCGGTGATTAATGCAGAAATAAAAACCGAAAAGGAAATCATTGAACTTTCCAAAGAATATGCTGATCTGATCGAAGAGATTAAAGAAGAAATGGAGGAAAGCGAAGAAAAGTCGGAAGATTAAAGTTATTCGATCCACTTGTAGTGGGATAAAAAAAAGACAATCCATCAAAAGATGGATTGTCCAAACAAACAAACACGAAATCAATTCTTATAGATTTCCTATATAAGATAAGCACAAATCGCGATTCCACTCATCATTAACGGCAACCCTTCTTAGGTTTAAAAGTTGCGGATTATTACTCTTTTTATCTCTCACAACGGTCTCTGCATGAAAAACAGTCTCTGTACGAACCTCTTTTTTTAATTTTGACTTTAAACCAGAGCATGATAATGTTCGCTCGTGGTTTTCATTTTGATTTCCAATTTTCATAACATTTGCTCAAGTTTAATTACACTTCAAAAATATGTGAATATGCACAGTCCCGGTTATAGAATTATAGGTTAAACTTACAGAATTTAAGCCTCTAAAAAAGAACTGAATAAAGAATGTAAATTGTGTAACTTTTAAAAAAAATTTTATAATGCGTTTTGTGCTTTTCTTCTTCAAATTTGTACAACAAGCAACATTGTTATACGTATTGTTTCATTGTATTATAATAACTACTTCGAAGCCGTGCTTTAGCTGATTATACTGTTGATTTTTTCTGGGTAAACCAGATTTTGCGATGGTTTTGGCGGAACGATTCGGAGTTATGTGTGATTGCCAACATCCAGATGTTGTTAGAATTAATTAAAAATAAAAGTAAATAATAACAAATTAAAATTAAATATTATGAAATCTTCAAACAGTAAAATAGTATTGGGATTATTAGGCGGCGTTGCTGCGGGAGCATTGTTGGGCATTTTGTTCGCACCGGACAAAGGTACTAACACGAGAAAAAAAGTTTTAGATAAGGGTACTGATTATGCCGATGATTTAAAAACTAAATACGAAGATTTATTAGCCTCGGTTACCAGAAAATACGAAAAGTTATTTAAAGAAGGAGAGAATTTAGTTGCCGACGGAAATTCAAGATTTGATAATCTGGTTTCTGATGGGAAATCTAAATTTAACCAAGTGAAAGAAGAAGGTAGATCTAAGTTTGAAGACTACAAGTCAGACGGGAAAGCAAAATTTGAAGAAGCCAAACAAGGATTTGACAATTTAAAATCTTAACTTGCTTTTTCAAAAAATTAAAATTCAACTTATGGAAGACAATCCAACAACAATTGAAATGCTTTACGAAAGAGCGGAAAATTATACCAAGACTGCGATCGAATTGGCTAAGCTCAGTATGATTGAAAAAAGCGCTGATATTTTTTCTTCTTTGGCTTCTTATATTGCAATTGGTGTTGTTGTTGGAATGTTTTCTATGTTAACCAATTTTGGTTTGGCCATTATGATTGGTCAATGGCTGGGCAACGTTTATTATGGCTTTTTTAGTGTAGCAGGTTTTTATTTGTTCTTTGCGTTATTATTTGTTTTATTTAGAAAGCAGTTGTTTAAAACGCCGATAAATAATTTTATTATTTCACAAATTTTAAAAGAAAAATTAAGATGAGTAACAAAGACGCCAAGCAAACTTTAAACGAAAGAATAGCGCTATTGGAAAGTAAAAAATCACATGAATTTTATTTACTTAAAGAGCAATGGGAGATTACCTATGAGAGTATGAAGCCTGTTAATTTAATCAAAAGCACATTCCGCGATGTAGCTTCGTCACCAGAAATTAAGAGTCATCTGCTAGGAAACCTAATTGGTCTTGGTACTGGTTATCTTTCAAAAAAAATCATGTTTGGAGGTACACACAATCCTTTTAAAAGAATAATTGGTACCATTCTCCAGTTTGCAGTTTCTAATTTTGTTGGTAGTAAAATAGAGACCGCTGCGACCGAGAATCAATAGGGCACGTAGTCAGTAATCTCTAGCCCATATCCGATCATTCCCACCCTTTTTGCATGTTCAGCATTCGATACCAGTCTTATTTTAGAAATGTCAATGTCATGCAATATTTGAGCGCCAATACCAAAATCTTTAACGTCCATTTTTATTTGGGGCGCTTTGAAAATACCTTTAGCCTGAAGCATTTTTATTTCGCCAATTCGGCTCAGCAAGTTATTAGCCTGAGATTCTTGGTTGATGAATAGTATGGCTCCTCGACCTTCCTCCTTTATCAATTGAAACATGTCATCTAATTTTTTGTCAGCGTTATTGGTTAATGTACCCAAAATATCATTATTGACTAATGTGGAATTAATTCGCGTCAGAATTGATTCTCCGATGTTCCAATTGCCTTTAGTGAGCGCTACATGAATTTGCTTGTTTGTAGTTTGCTGATAAGCTCTCATTCTGAAGTTGCCAAAACGGGTTTCGATATCAAAGTCTTCTTTCTTCACTATCAAACTGTCGTGTTGCATTCGGTATGCTACTAAATCTTCAATCGATACCAATTTTAAATTGAATTTTTTTGCTACAATTACCAGTTCAGGTAATCTAGCCATCGTGCCGTCGTCATTCATAATTTCACAAATAACACCCGCCGATTTAAATCCAGCTAATCTTGCAAAATCTATCGCTGCTTCGGTATGTCCGGTTCTGCGCAACACGCCGCCTTGCTTTGCTATTAAGGGAAAAATGTGTCCTGGTCTAGCCAAATCGTGTGATTTAATATCCGAATTAACAAGCGCTAATACAGTTTTGGCTCTGTCCGCTGCTGATATTCCTGTCGTAACACCATTTCCTCTTAAATCTACCGATACGGTAAAAGCAGTTTCCATGTGGTCGGTATTATTGTTGACCATGGCATGCAGGCCCAATTCTTTGCAACGATTTTCAGTAAGAGGTGCACAGATCAGCCCACGTCCGTGCGTGGCCATAAAATTTATCATTTCTGGTGTAACCAATTCTGCGGCAGCAAGAAAATCTCCTTCGTTTTCTCGATCTTCATCATCGACCACGATGATAATTTTGCCTTGACGAATATCTTCAATGGCCTCTTCAATAGTGTTAAGCTTGATGGTTTCTAGGAGCATAGATGTTATTTTTGTGCTGGAAATAATTTCTGAAATAATTTTTGAAACGGTTGGGTAATTACCTCTAAATTAATCAATCCTAGATCATTTGTAGCGCGATAGGTGAGCAAAATAGCCAAGGGCGAAAGTAAGATAGAAGACATCCAGCATCCTAGAAAAGGCGTTAGTCCATTTTCTTGTGCTACTTTTTTTCCAAAAGTGTTGATGAAATGATAAATAATAAATATCAAGATGGCAAATACGATGGGCAATCCCAATCCGCCTTTTCTAATGATTGCGCCCAAAGGAGCGCCAATAAAAAACATTAAAAGGCAAGCAAATGCGATTACAAATTTTTCGTAAAACGCAATTAAATGGGTATTGATGAGTTTTTGTTTGTATTCTAATTCTAGTTTAGAACCATCGATCAGAAAATTGGCACTGGTAATATTTGCCGCCGCAGTTTTCAGAATATTAGATTTTTCGACATCCGAATAATTTGCCAGAAGTTCAGATTTTATGGGCTTATTGCTAGGAACGCCCAAAGTGGAATTATTATATGTAATTCCGGTTCTTTGATAAATATTATCAGCAAATGAAACTACATCTTTATTGTAGCTTTTGTTTAAAGAATCTAAAGTGTACCGAAGTTCGTTCACGTTAAGCATGTTATTGGTATTCGATATTATATAATCATCTCCACCCGTATTGTTTAGTTTAGACAAATCGATGTTGATGATATATTTTTTGAACGAACTTTTCGCAAAAGGCAATTTATTTCTGTCCTCGTACTTTTTAGGAACAATGTCTTCATAATAGTAACCGTTGTTTAAAACCAACTTTAAATTATTTGATTTATCATTGCTGATCAGTTCTCCATTCTTTGCTTTAATGACGTTTTTAGTGCCGTCATACACGTTGATTTTTTTGTGAATCGTTATCCCAGTTAGGAAGTTTCCGTTTTCGCCTGATTTCTTGTCTACCTTGATGTTGTATGAACCCACATCGCTGAATTGTCCTTCGGCAATAGCCATTGCGGGTTTCATCTGCGCAATGTCTTTTCTGAAATTGATAAACTTATACTCGGCAAAAGGAATGACATTGTTGGCAAAAAAGAAAGCAGCAATACTTAAAACAAAAATAAACACTGACAAACTTCGCATCGCTCTCTGCAAAGAAATCCCCGCTGATTTCATGGCTGCAAATTCATAATTTTCAGCTAAGTTCCCGAAAGTCATAATAGATGCCAGCAGTACAGAAAGCGGCAAAACCAAAGGGATAATTCGAGGCATTGCGAATAACAGAAATTTAAGAACCAGAATAATATCCAGATCTTTACCGGCCAATTCAGAAATAAACAGCCAGACTGTTTGCAGAATAAAAATAAAAAAGAGGATTACAAATACCGAAGCAAATGTAGTAAGGAAGGTTTTTAAAATGTATTTATCGAGAATCTTCACTTCAAAGAATTAATCTAACTTATTGATGTAGTATTTTGGATATTTACTAGCCTCAAAGATAAATTGATTTTTGGATAATGGCTGGTTGGTTTTAAAAGAATT
This sequence comes from Flavobacterium sp., assembly GCA_014378065.1. Lineage (GTDB taxonomy): Bacteria > Bacteroidota > Bacteroidia > Flavobacteriales > Flavobacteriaceae > Flavobacterium. The sequence goes on along the minus strand of JACMOK010000014.1, from coordinate 35,552 downwards.
AACAGTCAATGTAGTTTTTGTTCCGTTTTTGCCCAACTCAATTAAATTGTAGATATTTTTTGTCTGTGTATCAATGCCTAATAGTATTTCTTTGCGCTGGTCTCTTGAATTTGTGGGGGTTAGTTTGATGTATTGAATTTGCCGGCCTTTTATATTTTGGACAATATCCCAACTAAATTTATACCCACTATTAAAAAAAGTTAACATTTTAGAAGGTGTAATGCTGTTGTCATCCTTTTCATTATACTTGGAGATCGACACTTCTTCATCCTCGGGATTGATTGTGTAGATCTTTTTACCATCAAAAATTTTGGTTACGCCCATCAGATTTAATACATATTGATTGCCTTTCATCGTGACATTTCCTTTGCTTTCCTGATTGACATTTTCTTTGGCGTTGTTTAGTGCATATTTAAAATCAATTACAATGTTATCATAACTTTTTACTTTGGAAGTAACTTGGTCTAACAAATCTTTTGCTTTTTTGTCCTGCGCCTGAAGATTTGCGGTGCAAAAGAAAAATAGGAAGAATGCTATTAAAATCTTGTTCATTTTAAGAATTATTTTGTTCATTATTAAAAAATTGATCAAGAGCACTCAAATCAGTAATGTTAACACTTCTTGCCTTACTCCCTTCAAATTGACCTACAATTCCCGCAGATTCCAATTGATCAATAAGTCTGCCGGCGCGGTTGTAACCTAATTTTAATTTTCTCTGTAATAAGGAAGCGGAGCCTTGTTGGGCAGTAACTATAATTTCTGCGGCTTCTCTGAAAAGCGAATCTCTCTCAGAAATGTCCATATCAAGATTAATGCCACTTTCATCACCTACATATTCCGGAAGCAAATAAGCATCGGGATAAGCTTTTTGTGATCCAATAAATTCTGTTATTTTTTCAACTTCGGGAGTATCGACAAAAGCACATTGCACCCTAACGATATCATTTCCATTGGTATACAACATGTCACCACGACCGATTAATTGATCAGCTCCCTGCGTATCCAAAATAGTTCGGGAATCAATTTTTGAAGTTACCCTAAACGCAATACGGGCTGGAAAATTGGCCTTTATAATTCCGGTAATCACATTAACTGACGGGCGCTGCGTTGCAATAATTAAATGTATACCAATCGCTCTGGCTAGCTGAGCTAATCTCGCAATTGGAGTTTCTACTTCTTTACCAGCGGTCATGATTAAGTCGGCAAACTCATCCACCACCAAAACAATATAAGGCAGAAAGCGGTGGCCGTGTTCCGGATTTAACTTTCTCGATTTAAATTTATCATTGTACTCTTTTATGTTCCGTACCATCGCGTCTTTTAATAGCGAGTAGCGGTTGTCCATTTCAACACACAAAGAGTTCAGTGTATTAATTACTTTGGTATTATCGGTAATGATCGCATCGCCGGAATCTGGTAATTTGGCCAAATAATGTCGCTCAATTTTATTAAAAAGAGTCAATTCTACTTTCTTAGGATCAACCAAAACAAATTTGACTTCCGCAGGATGCTTCTTGTACAGCAAAGAAGTTAATACAGCATTAAGACCAACAGATTTTCCTTGCCCTGTTGCACCCGCCATGAGTAAGTGTGGCATTTTCGCCAAGTCAACCACAAAGGTTTCGTTTGAAATGGTTTTTCCCAAAGCAATCGGAAGTTCCATTTCTGCTTCTTGAAATTTAGCAGAACCAATGACACTTTTCATCGAAACCATCGTCGGATTTTTGTTTGGAACTTCTATACCAATCGTACCTTTTCCCGGAATAGGAGCAATGATACGAATCCCAAGTGCAGAAAGCGATAAGGCAATGTCATCTTCTAAACTTTTAATTTTAGAGATTCTGATGCCCGCTTCAGGTACAATTTCATACAGAGTTACTGAAGGTCCAACAGTGGCTTTAATCTGCGCAATCTCAATTTTATAATTCCGAAGCGTTTCAACAATGCGATTTTTATTTTCTTCTAATTCTTCTTGATTAATGGTGATGCCGCCGGTTGTATATTCTTTTAATAAATCCAAGGTTGGAAATTTATAGTTTGACAAATCCAAAGTAGGATCAAAAAGTCCGAAATCGGCCACCAAACGAGAGGCTAAATTTTCCTCTACAATATCTTCCTCTGTTGCTTTTTCAATAACAAAAACTTCTTCGTTAGTCGGAATGACTACGGGCAATGGTGTAATGATTAATGGGGTCGACTTCAAGTGGATTTCTGAAGAATTTTCGATCGTGGGTTTTAAAGATTCTTTATTTATTTCAAATTGCGAAATTGGTTTAAGTTCAGGTTCTTCTATCGCTTCTTCTTCGTCGCTCAGTGCAAATTCCTCCAAATTGTAAGAACTTTCGGAAACGATAGGTTTCATTGCTGCTAAATCGATATCCATTTCATTTTTACTACGTTCAAAAAACGATTTTACACTATCGGGTGAAACTTTTATCTTGAAAATCAGATAAATGATGATTCCAAATATCAAAACTAATAAAGTGCCGGTTTTGCCAATATAATCCTGCGAAAATAAATTCATTTCATAACCAATCGTTCCGCCTAATTCGGGCAGTGACGTCGCAAAAAAGCCAGATAGAACAGAAATGAGAACAATTGCGAACAAATCCCAAAACCAAATATTTTTCAATTTTTTCAATGAAATGTCCAGAGCTAAAAACGAACCAGTCAGGAAAAATAATTTTACAAATAAGAAAGAAGCCGCGCCAAAACCGCGGTAAACAAACCAGTCGGACAGTGTAGCTCCAAATTTTCCAAGCCAGTTGCTGACTTTCTCGCCACGATCTGATAAGGCATTAACAGCACTTTGGTCCTCATGGCCGTAAATAAAGAAAGAGATAAAAGATACAAACAAAGCGATAGAAAACAGGATGAGCAAACTTCCCAATAACAATTTATGCTGTCGACTAATTTGCCAAGGTTTTTTCGATAGCGAAGAAGCATCCGTTTTTTTGTCTGTAGTTTCTTTTTTAATTGTTTTTGCCATCCTTACTAGTACTGGGTTTTCATTATAGAAATTTCGGAAGATAAATAATCAGGCCAATTGCTATCGCTGTCATTGCGGCAAAAAATACTGCACCAGCAGCAATGTCTTTGATGAAACCAATTTTTTTATGATAGTCAGGATGTACAAAATCAGCCACCTTTTCAATCGCAGTATTTAATCCCTCGATGCTCAAGACCAAACCGATTGCTAAGATTTGAAACATCCATTCAGTATTAGAAATACCATAATAAAAACCAGCAATCGTCAGCACAATGGCTAACGAAAACTGCACCATGACGCTGTGTTCTGTAGTAATGAGTTTAAAGGCACCTTTCAAAGCAAACGCCGTGCTTTTTAACCTTCCCGTAAAGAAAGTGTTGTCCTTTTGAAATTCCATATTTAATTTATATTGCCGCTAAGGCTTTTTCATAATTGGGTTCGTCGCCAATTTCCGGAACTTGTTCCGTATATTTTACATTTCCATTTTCATCCAAAACCATAACTACTCTCGAATGAAATCCAGCGAAAGCGCCATCAGTAATTTCTAAACCATAATCTTGACCAAAACTACCATTTTTAAAATCGGATAACATGACCACGTTTTCCAAGCCTTCTGCTCCACAAAAACGTTTTTGGGCAAACGGCAAATCTCTGGAAATACACAACACTTTCGTGTTTTTCAACTTGCTCGCTTTTTGATTGAATTGTCTTACCGAAGCCGCGCAGGTTCCGGTGTCTACACTTGGGAAAATATTTAAAATTAAACTGCTCCCGACAAAATTTGCTAAAGAAACTGTTGATAAATCGTTTTTTGCCAATTTGAATTCAGGTGCTTTTGTTCCTATTTGAGGTAATGCGCCGCTGGTATGTGTTAAATTTCCTCCTAAAGTTATTGATGCCATTCTACATGTTTTAATTAAGCATCAAAAGTATAAAATATATCGGAATAATAGTTAAGAAGTTGGTCACGATAAATTAAGAAGTGTCGTGTGCGAATCTGCCGCAACAGCAATTGCAGTAATCACTCGTACAGCCCTGAATGCTGCGGAAGACATATTCCGTAAAAACAGAAGAGGCTTTGCACTGCTGCCATATTGTTGATAAAGTTCAAACCCTGACTTCAATTTAATTTTCTTTTCCGAAATCCGATGTTTCATTTTGGTTTTATATATTTGTCGAAATTGTAAAATTGCGGAAAACTTCTTAATTCTGCCATTACTTTCATCTTTAACCCTTACCAACCATGAGTATTAGCAAATTATTCAGAAGAAAACCTCTAACGACGATCGTTCAAGAAGGCGGCGACGGTGAACATTCCGGATTAAACAAAGTACTTACGGTGAAAGATTTGACTTTCTTTGGAATAGCCGCCATTATTGGGGGAGGAACCTTCAGCGCCATCGGAAACGCTTGTTTTTCGGGCGGGCCAGGAGTAGTGTTGCTATATGTGATGTGCGCCATTGCCTGTGGCTTTACCGCGATGTGTTATGCCGAATTTGCTTCGCGCGTGCCTGTATCGGGCAGCGCATACACTTACGCCTACGTTTCGTTCGGAGAAGTTTTTGCGTGGATTATTGGTTGGGCCTTACTAATGGAATATTCGATTGGAAACATTTATATCGCCTTTTCGTGGAGTGGTTATTTTACAAATTTGTTGGAAAGTTTTCACCTTCATTTGCCCCAATGGCTGACTATAAATTACCGATCTGCACACGCGGCGTTTCTGACAAATAAAGTGGGCGAGGGTTTATCGGCCTGGCAGAATGCGCCTACGATCGGGAATCTTAAAGTAATATTTGATTTGCCTGCTATTTTAATAAATATTCTAATTACTTATTTGGTTTATAAAGGCACGAAAGAATCCCGAAACATCAGCAATTTGATGGTTTATATTAAATTGGTCATTATTGCTTTGGTGATTGTTGTCGGCGCCTTTTACATTGATATCGACAATTGGACACCATTTATGCCCAACGGTTTTAAAGGAGTCATGGGCGGTGTTTCGGCAGTTTTCTTTGCCTACATCGGCTTTGATGCGGTATCAACTTTAGCCGAAGAAAGCAAAAATCCGCAACGCGATTTGCCAAGAGGAATGATTTATTCTCTAGTGGTTTGTACGGTGGTTTATATTATTCTGGCATTGGTAATAACAGGTATGGTGTCATATACTTTGTTGGGCGTAAGCGATCCTTTGGCAGAAATATTCGCATTAAAAGGAGTGAAGTGGATGCTGTTCATAGTATCGATTGCCGCAGTGGTGGCAATGACTAGCGTGATGTTGGTTTTCCAAATGGGACAGCCTAGAATTTGGATGACGATGAGTCGTGATGGACTGATGCCTAAACGTTTTTCCAAAATTCATCCCAAATATAAAACACCCGGTTTTGCAACTATTGTAACTGGACTTGTGGTTGGGATTCCGATATTTTTTACCGACGAGAATTTTGTGCTTGATTTTACTAGTATCGGAACCTTGTTTGCTTTTGTTCTCGTCTGCGGCGGGGTTTTAATGCTGTCGCCACAAAGCGAGGCTGAAATTGCCGAGCGACAGACCAAGGGAAAATTTCGAATTCCATATATCAATTCCAAATTTATTTTTCCAGCGTTTTTATTGGTAGGTGCGCTGATAATTCGCTATTTGTTCCCTACCTTTTTTTCAGATACATTTAACTTTTCTGATGCGGCCATCGCTACCAATATTACGATGGTGATTTTCTTTGTACTGTGTATCGTGATGTCAGTATTGGCCTTTTTCAAAAACCTTTCTTTAATTCCGCTATTGGGTTTAATATCATGCTGTTATCTCTTAACGGGTATGGCAGTTTCAAATTGGAAGTGGTTTGGGATATGGTTGATTATCGGATTGGGTTTTTACTTTTTATATGGTTACCACAATAGCAAATTGAATAAGAATTAGGCAAGCAATTTTTTTCAGCTTTCGGGCTGTCTTTGTGTTTGTGATAGATTGGGCAAGATCAATTTTTGAAGAAATGATTTCAAGAAAATCAAGGCTACAGATTAATATATCTATTGATGGTAGTACTAGGCCTGTTTTTTTTACAAGGCCGCAATGGCTTACTTTCGGAAATAGAAACTTCAGAATCGCCTGCGTTAAATTATGTGCAGTATTTCCCGGCCTTATGGTTTTGTATTGGTTGGGTGTCTAAAGTCATTGAAGCAACCGCCAAAAGCAGCCACTATCTGACTATCAGCACAAGTAACAATTAAAAAATTTGTCTTGATTTATATTTTAACAAATCTTTTGTTGAATTTTCCTGTGTCAGAAACAATTTCGATACAGTATGTTCCGGTTTTTAGCAAAGAAACATCAATAGAGATCGTTGTCGCACTGGAATGATTTGCCACTGTTTGTACCAATTGTCCCAAAATATTAAAGACACGAACGGATCTTACAGTTGTTTTAGCTGGTATAGAAACATTTAAAAGACCCTTCGCTGGATTCGGATAGAGTGCAAATGCTTCTTTTTCCTCAACTTTCGCTTTGGTCAAAATCGTGTAATAGCCGGTGGTAACAGTGTTGGTGACGATCGGAAGATTAAAATCAAAATAAATGTTCGCCTTATTTTCAATGTAATCTCCATCATTAACACTGTCAAATTTCGGCTTAACTTTAAAGGCAACATAACCATGACTTTGCGCTTCGTTTGTGGTTGAATCCGGAAGGTTAATGCCTTCAAAGATTACCTCAAATTTGTTGCCAATCAGCCGGCTGTTAAAAGGATGACTTGCGGAAACAATCGCGAACGAATTTTTATCAAAACGAGCATCGAGATTATCACTTACTACTACATTTTCTGCCGCTGCGGTTCCTGTATTCTGAAAGCGTATTATATAATTAAGGTATTCAAACGGCGGTTCAATTTGAGTGTAATATATGGAAACTTGCTTGTCATTAGGATCATATGAACCGATAACCACTTGTGTCAGACTGGCGTAGTTATCCAAATAAGTCTCGTCATTTAGTGTTGGAGATACGGCTACAGAGAAAAATAACGGATGGCCAATTGCAACTGGCGGCGTTTCTGACATAGAATTAAGATTAAGCGTAAAAGTAACTTCACGACTTTCAAATGGCTGCAAGTCAGCAAACGTCCAGTTTAAGGTATTGAGCGTATGCAGTGCTGTCGGCTCGGCGCTTATAAAATCGAACACATCATCGGAAAAATTACAGTTGACGGCCCCGGACTGAGCCATCGTTCCTTTGTTCTGGTAAACTATTTTGTAAACGGCATCAAAACCCGGGCGTGCAGGCGTAATGGGAATAAGACTGACCGTTAAATCTGGATGAGCGCCGTTTGGTGTGATACAGAAATCTGCTGTAGCAGTGCCTCCAAACCCAGAAAAAGAGGAAGTATATGAGGGGGGAGAAATTGTAAAATAGGTGTTTTCGATATTTGGAATCAGTGTGACATTACTATTCGAAGCATACACGGCGTAGTGCCCAGACAAGTCTGTAAAACTTCTTCCAACTACAGAAAAATCCTGAAGAATCTTTACAGGAAAATTAGTTGCGTTATGACTTGTTTCATTGCAACTGTTGCCATCGAGATTAAATCTGACATTTCCTGAAATGGTGTTAAAATTTCCGCCCGGCAAAAAAGAGCAATAGGTTGAAGTGTTGACGGCCGGGTTGCCGTTAAGCATTTTAAAATAATCTGCTTCCAGATAGGCTGTTTGCGTGGCTGCATCATAACGGGTTATATCATCGCCGCAGATAAATGATAAGGACGGATTATTTGAAAGAAGATTGTATACAGAACAAGTCTCACCAGGACCTTCTTCGTCTCCCGGGACAGCAAAACAAAAGTCGGATGAGGCGTTCTTCAGATTGATTTCTTGCAGGTATAAATTATTTCTGATGCTTTTCGAGTACGGATATTGGTTGGCAACATGCGATAAGTCTAAAGAATTAAGCATAGTATCGTCGCAAATAAAGTTTTCAATTATACCGCCAGCAAGAATGGAAATGGAAGTGTACAAATTACCGGAAATATTAAGGCCATCTTCAAAAATTGGTGAATAGGGAATATCGATTGTAGACAGTTGGTTGTAACTGATATCCAATCCGAGATAGGAGTGACCTAACAGATCGAGCGTAGTTAGCTGGTTGTTTGAACAATTTAGATAGTATATTCCATTAGATAAAATAAGGCTGTTAAGTTGATTATTTTTGCAGTCTAAAATATCTAAATTTGGATTTGCACTGAAATCAGCTGTCTGCAGGCTGTTACCCGTGCAATAGAGTGCATTCATAGCAGTAAAAGCAGCAATACCATTTAAAGAACTGATATTTGAGTTGTTAACCGAAAGGCTCGTCACGACCGCGGCTTCGGCTAGTTCAATTTCACCATTGTTATTGGTGTCCACATCGCTGTACGTGCCTCCAACAAGCGAACAATTGGTATTGACGAGCGCATTCTTAAAATTTACATCAGGAATAGTCAAGACTTGCGCATTCAATGAACAATTGAATAAAATAAGCGAGGCAACAATGTAGCGTTTTTTCATGAGAAAGTTTTTACCTAAGGCGAATTTAATGCTTTATACTGAATAACAGTCATTTTTGAAAGAACATAAATTATTATCCGCAATCATCAGTTACCATTCTTCCAAACAAATTGCCTAATTTTGTGCAACAATTTTTAAAACAAAAACTATGAGTTCATTTGACGTAGTCATTATAGGTTCTGGTCCCGGCGGATATGTGTCGGCCATCCGTTGCGCCCAGTTGGGTTTTAAAACCGCCATTATTGAAAAATACGATTCACTTGGCGGGACTTGTCTTAATGTGGGATGTATTCCATCCAAAGCTTTATTGTCATCGTCTCATCATTTTGCAGATATCAAACATTTTGAAGAAAATGGTATCGAAATTACCGGTGAAGTAAAAGTAAACCTTGAGAAAATGATCGAGCGAAAGCAAGCGGTGGTAGATCAGACGGTGGGAGGCATAAATTTTTTAATGGATAAAAATAAAATCACCGTTTTTAAAGGAATTGGTTCTTTTGTTGATGCGACGCACGTAGTCATCGCCAAAGCCGATGGAACTTCCGAAACCATCGAATCCAAAAATATCATTATCGCCACCGGCTCCAAACCGGCATCGCTTCCTTTCATCCAAATTGATAAAGAAAGAATCATCACTTCTACCGAAGCTTTAAAATTGAAAGAAATCCCCAAACATCTCATCATCATTGGTGGCGGTGTTATCGGAATCGAGTTGGGCCAAGTGTATTTGAGATTGGGTGCTGAAGTTTCTGTGGTCGAGTTTATGGACCGCATCATTCCCGGAATGGACAGTTCCTTATCTAAAGAATTCACCAAAGTACTCAAAAAGCAAGGCATGAAATTTTATGTTTCGCATAAAGTAAAATCGGTGGAAAGAAAAGACAATATCGTAGTGATTGCCGCTGAAACCCCTAAAGGCGACACCATCACCTTAGAGGGCGATTATGCCTTGGTGGCTGTAGGTCGCCGACCTTACACTGACAATTTGAACGCCGATAAAGCGGGCGTAAAACTGAATGAGAAAGGCCAGATTGAGGTCGATGCTCACTTGCAGACCAATATTCCAAATATTTATGCTATCGGCGATGTTGTTCGCGGTGCAATGTTGGCGCACAAAGCAGAAGAAGAAGGGGTCATGGTAGCCGAAATTTTAGCCGGACAAAAACCGCATATCAATTACAATCTCATCCCTGGTGTGGTTTACACTTGGCCAGAAGTGGCTGCTGTTGGTCAGACCGAGGAGCAGTTAAAAGCATCGGGAATTGAATTCAAATCGGGCAGTTTTCCGTTTAAAGCTTTGGGTCGTGCCAGAGCCAGTGGCGATTTAGACGGTTTTGTGAAAATACTCGCTGATGCCAAAACCGATGAGGTGTTGGGCATTCACATGATTGGCGCACGTTGTGCCGATTTGATTGCTGAAGCGGTTACCGCAATGGAATTCAGAGCATCCGCAGAAGATATTTCCCGAATGAGTCATGCCCATCCCACCTTTGCCGAAGCCATAAAAGAAGCGGCATTGGCAGCCACTGATAATAGAGCATTGCATGTTTAAAATGAAATGCTAAGATTTAAAAAAAAGCCCGTCACTAGAACGGGTTTTTTTTAAGGTCGGAACAAAGATTTATAGTTGTCCCAATAGCGATAAATTAAAAATAAATTGCCTAAAAAAACAAATAGTTCAATAGGAAGGTTTTCTGGAGAAAGAAAAATATTGATCAATAGAATATTTAAGGTTACAGGCAGTATTACAATATTGGCTAAAGCAACATAATGGCCTACAACATAGGCCAATCCGCAAAATAATTCTATGGCCTTAGCCAAAGGCATCAAGTAAGTCGAAGCTACCAGGCCCACCTGAAAAGCTTTAAAATCCCCGGTAGAGACAGGTTCCGGAACCAGTTTTAAAAAAAAACTAACTGAAGCGAAAAGCAGCAGCAGTCCAATCATAGTTCGGATAGTGATAGTGGTAATTTTTATAAATTTAATTTAATGGTTGGTTGCTTAAATTTAGCAATAAAATTACATACTTGCCTAACAATGAGAAATTTAATTTTAATAGGCCAACAGATTGATGTGGCTTGCAAATATTTTAAACCTGCAGTAAATAAGCATTTTTATTGTAATTTTGAAGTCCATAAAAACTACATTTTTGAGAACTTCCATTCATAAGATTATTGACAATCCCATACATTTTAAACAACAGCTTTTAGTTTGGTCGCAATCTTTTCGAGAAATTGTTTTCCTTGACAGCAACGACAACGAACAAATTTATAGTGATTTCGATTTGGTATTGGCAGTAGATGCCTTCACCTCATTGAAAACCGATTACCAAAATGCTTTTGAAAATTTAAAGCAATACCAGCAAACGACTGCCGACTGGCTTTTCGGTTATTTGTCTTATGATTTAAAAAATGATGTTGAACCGCTTTCTTCCAATAATTTTGACGGATTGCATTTTCCTGATTTGTTTTTCTTCCAACCCAGAAAACTGTTTTTGTTAAAAGGTAATCAATTGGAAATTCAGTATTTGAACGTTTGCGATGACGAAGTTTCAATTGATTTTGAGGCAATTACAGCAGTACAGTATTCTAAATCTGCCAGCGAACCTATACCTATTGCGCAACGAATTTCAAAAGAAAATTATATTGAAAAAGTCAACCAGATGCTCCAGCACATTCATCGCGGTGACTTGTATGAAGCCAATTTTTGTATGGAATTTTTTGCGACAAATGCGACGATCAACCCACTCGAAAAATTTCTGAAACTCAATGACATCTCCAAACCACCTTTCGCTGTTTTTTTTAAGAATAACACCCAATTTTTACTTTCCGCTTCGCCAGAACGTTATTTAAAGAAAGAACGAGAACGCTTAATTTCGCAGCCTATCAAAGGAACTGCACCTCGATTTTTGGATTCGGTAAAAGATGAAAGGTCAAAATTTGCCTTGGCACTTGATCCTAAAGAGCGTTCCGAAAATATTATGATTACTGATTTGGTTCGCAACGATTTGTCAAAAACCGCCCAAAAGGGCAGCGTAAAAGTAGCCGAACTGTGCGGTATTTATTCTTTTCTGCAGGTGCATCAAATGATTTCCACCATTACTTCTAAACTAGATTCCAAATTCAACATTTTGGAAGCGATTCGGACCACATTTCCAATGGGAAGCATGACAGGCGCTCCGAAAATTGCTGCAATTAAAATCATCGAAAAGTTAGAAGAAACCAAACGCGGACTTTATAGCGGTGCGGTGGGATATATTAAGCCAAACAACGATTTTGATTTTAATGTTGTGATTAGAAGTATTTTATACAATCAAGAAAAGCAATATGTTTCCTTTTCTGTGGGCAGTGCCATTACCTCGCTGTCTGATCCTGAAAAAGAATATCAAGAATGTTTGCTTAAAGCCAAAGCGATGCTAGACGTATTGGGATAAATTGGATGGAAATGGTTACTTTTGAAAATGCAGCATAAATTTCAAAAGCACCTTAACGAACATTTTCCTTTTTTAAACGGAAAAAAGTTGTTGTTGGCTTTAAGCGGCGGAATAGATAGCGTGGTGATGGTTGACTTATTCCAAAAATTGCATTACGACATTGCGCTCGCTCATTGCAATTTTCAACTGCGCGACATGGAAAGTTTTGACGATCAACAGTTCGTTCAAAGCTACGCCGACACAAATGAAATTAAGCTTTTTACCACCCAGTTTGACACCAAGGCGTTTGCTCAAGATTACAAACTCTCGACTCAAGTTGCGGCCAGAGAATTGCGTTATAATTGGTTCTATGAATTGTTGGCCGACGAAAATTACGATTTCCTTTTAACGGCTCACCACGCCGATGATAATCTGGAAACTTTTTTTATCCATCTTTCACGAGGCACCGGTTTGGATGGATTGACAGGAATTCCGCAACAAAACGAGCAGGTAATCCGTCCGCTTTTACCGTTTTCAAGAGCCGAAATTGAAGCCTATGCGAAACAAAATCAGCTGCTATGGCGCGAAGACAGCAGCAATGCATCTGACTATTATTTGCGCAATAAAATTAGGCACCAATTGGTTCCAGTTTTACAAGGACTGAATCCAGACTTTCTCGAAAATTTTAAAAAAACCCAATCGTATCTCAAAGAAGCCCAAACGATGGTAGAAGACGCTTCGATTATGATTTACCAGCAAGTGGCTCAGGAAGCAAATGATGAAATTCATTTCAACTTAAAAAAACTCAAACAGTTAACCAATTACAAATCGTATTTGTACCATTGGCTGAGAGAATATGCGTTTTCGGACTGGGCGGCCATTTATGATTTAGTGGAAAGCCAGTCGGGAAAGCAAATTTTTTCACCAAATTACAGATTGCTTAAAAACAGAAACTTTTTGATTGTAAGTCGGATTGCACCAAACAACAATGATAAAGAATACACAATAGCAGAAAATCAAAAAGAAGTTAATTTCCCCTTAAAAATGACGTTTTGTAACGTAGATGACATTTCGACTGTTTCGAAATCTACTATCTTTGTTGATGAAGACAAACTTATTTTTCCGTTACAATTGCGTCGTTGGAAAAAGGGAAACTCATTTCATCCTCTGGGAATGAACGGCCAATCTAAGAAGGTAAGTAAATTTTTTAAGGATGAGAAATTATCTTTATTAGAAAAGGAAAATACTTGGCTTTTATGCAGCGGAAATCAAATTGTTTGGATTGTTGGGATTCGACAGGATGAACGCAGTAAGATAGAAAAAACAACACAACATATTCTCAAAATAGATTTACTGTAATGAATAAAAAAATTTTCCTACTCTTTGCTTTTTTGACTTTTGCTGGCAGCTATGCTCAAATTCTTGAACCTGTAAAATGGAGAACCAAAATAGAAAAAAAATCAGAGACGAATTATATCTTGATTTTTGAAGGAACCATTGAAAACGAATGGCATGTCTATTCGCAATTCACACCCGATGGCGGACCTTTACCACTGGAGTTGATTTTTAAAAACCAAAGCGGAAATTTTAATTTGATAGGAAAAGCGGTAGAAGGAAAAACCAAAACCGCCTATAATGACGTCTTTGAAGTCAATGAAACTTATTTTGAAGGGAAAGCCGAAATCCGTCAGGAAATTGCGATTGTCAATTCAAAGCTTAAAAATATCGCGGTTGCGCTTAATTATCAGGTGTGCAGGCAAAGTTGCATCAACGCTGAGAAACAGTTTACTTTTTTACTTCCTGCCGTCTCAAAAACGCCGCTGGTGGTCCCTGCAGCGGATACTGCAAAAGTAAATCTGATGGTTTCCACTCCTCAACTAAAGACCGAAATGGTTTCAGCGGCACCGGTTATAATCTCTAAACCAATTAAGCCTCAGCCCAAAAGAAGTTTATGGTCGGTATTTTTTATCGCTTTCTTATCAGGATTTGCGGCTTTATTGACACCTTGTGTTTTTCCTTTAATTCCGATGACGGTCAGTTTTTTTACCAAACAGAGTAAAACTAAAGCGCAGGGAATCCGGAACGCCATTACTTACGGAATTTGTATCATCATTATTTATGTTGTCCTCGGTTTTTTAGTGTCATGGATTTTTGGTGCCGATGCGTTAAATAGCTTGGCTACAAATGTTTGGTTTAACATCGTGTTTTTTATTTTACTTGTGTTTTTTGCAGCTTCTTTTTTAGGTGCGTTCGAAATAATGCTGCCCAATTCGTGGGCAAATAAAGTCGATAAGCAAGCCGACAGGGGAGGAATAGCGGGTATTTTATTTATGGCATTGGCCTTGGCAATCGTTTCTTTTTCTTGTACCGGACCCATAGTAGGAACCTTGTTATTCGAGGCGGCTTCTAACGGTGTTGTAGGCCCTATTGTTGGGATGTTCGGATTTTCATTGGCTTTGGCCTTGCCTTTTATGTTGTTTGCGATGTTTCCGGGTTGGCTTAATTCATTACCCAAATCGGGCGGCTGGCTCAATACAGTAAAAGTCTTTTTAGGATTTTTAGAATTGGCCTTGGCTTTCAAATTTTTATCCAATGCAGATTTGGTTTTGCAATTGCATTTGCTCGAGAGAGAAGTTTTCCTATCAATTTGGATTGCCATATTTGGAACGCTAGCCTTCTATCTTTTTGGAAAAATTAAGATGCCACACGATAGTCCGGCACCACATATTTCTGTTGGTCGATTGCTTTTGGGATTATTGACTTTGTCGTTTACCATTTACATGATTCCTGGTCTATGGGGAGCGCCATTAAAAATCATCAATGCGTTTCCGCCGCCAACGGAATATAGTGAAAGTCCATTCGGGCTCGGCGGTTCTGTAACAAATGCGGTTGCCATTGCTTTGCCAGAAGGCGCGAAAATCGGTCCACATGGCCTAGTAGTTTTTGATGATTACGATAATGGATTAGCTTACGCCCAATCGGTCAATAAGCCTATTATGCTTGATTTTACCGGATTTGCGTGTGTGAATTGCCGAAAAATGGAAAATAACGTATGGGCTGACGAGAAAGTACTATCGCTATTAAAAAATGAGCTTGTTTTGATTTCTTTGCATGTAGATGACAAACGGAATTTGCCGAAGGAAAAACAATTTATTTCAAAAACTACAGGCTCGGAAATTGAAACCATAGGTGACAAGTGGACCGATTTTATGATTACAAAATACAACACAAACACCCAACCTTTGTATGTTTTGACCGATTTGAAAGGAAAAAGTTTGAATGAAGAAAAACCTACAATCAGTTATGTTGGTGTTTCCGAATACGAAAGTTGGCTCAAAACAGGAATTTCAAAATTTAAAAAAAAATAAAAGATCCAATCTAATGGCTGGGGTTTTCTAGTAAATTATTTTAGAATGTGCTGGCTTAAAATGCGATACACTTCATTAATGTTGTTTCCGCCTTTGCCAAATTGTTTTTTAATGGGCAGTTCAACATCTTTGATCCAAATTTTTAGCTCCGCATCCAAATCTAATATTCCCGCGCTTTCTTTTGAGAATTTAATCACGTTGGTGTAAGGAATGGAAAGGTAATCCACCTTTGTACCTACCAACTGCTTTTCAACCAAAATTAACCGTTTGTTTGTAAAGATGAACATGTCTTTAATGAGTTTGTAAGCTTTTTCAATTACTTCTCCATCAATTAGGATAGGTTCAAATTCCTTCGAAACGTCTTGTGTAGTTACCTCTGATGCGTTGCCTAAAATGGCATTAAATAGTCCCATGTTTGTTGTAATTGGTTTTATCCATTCAAAATTAATTTAATTTGATCGGTGTTGGTACTATTTTTTAGTAATTTTAACTTCATAAAATTATACGCCATGTTAGTAAAAGTATTTGGAAGCGCCGTTTTTGGTGTCGAAGCCACGACCATTACCGTTGAAGTCAATATAGACAAGGGAATCGGATACCATTTGGTAGGATTGCCCGACAACGCCATCAAAGAGAGCAGTTATCGCATTGCTGCCGCATTAAAAAACAATGGCTTTTCGATGCCCGGAAAGAAAATCACGATCAACATGGCGCCTGCCGATTTAAGAAAAGAAGGTTCAGCATACGATTTGACCTTAGCTGTTGGAATTCTGCTGGGGTCATCTCAAATTCAAAGTGAGATCATAGAGAAATATATTATTATGGGAGAATTGTCGCTCGACGGCAGTTTGCAACCCATTAAAGGAGCACTTCCTATCGCCATCAAGGCCAAAGAAGAAGGTTTTTTAGGTTTTTTTTTACCAATACAAAATGCAAGAGAAGCCGCTATCGTTTCAGATTTGAAAGTGTATGGCGTTGAAAACCTGCAGCAGGTCGTTGATTTTTTGGAAGGAAAAAAAATGCTGGAACCGACTTTAATTGATACACGAGCTGAGTTTTATAAAACTTTGGATTTTCCAGAACACGATTTTAGCGATGTTAAAGGTCAGGAAAGTATCAAACGTTGTATGGAAATTGCGGCAGCGGGTGGTCACAATATAATATTGATAGGTCCGCCTGGATCAGGAAAAACGATGTTAGCAAAGCGACTGCCCAGCATTTTGCCGCCTATGACATTGCGAGAGGCATTGGAAACAACCAAAATTCACAGTGTGGCCGGAAAGTTAAAAGAAGTTGGCTTAATTAACCAGCGGCCATTCCGGAGTCCGCACCACACGATATCCAATGTAGCTTTGGTGGGTGGCGGCAGTTATCCTCAGCCCGGAGAAATTTCGATGGCGCACAACGGAGTATTGTTTTTAGACGAATTACCCGAATTCAAACGCGATGTTCTTGAGGTCATGCGGCAACCGTTAGAAGACAGGGAAGTGACGATTTCCAGAGCCAAATTTACCGTCACCTATCCTTCATCGTTTATGCTAGTGGCAAGTATGAATCCTAGTCCGAGCGGGTATTTTAACAATTCAGATTCCCCAATAAAATCATCGCCCAATGAAATGCATCGGTATCTGAGCAAGATATCCGGTCCACTTTTAGACCGAATAGACATCCATATTGAAGTGACGCCCGTTCCGTTCGAGAAATTATCAGAAGAGCGAAAATCTGAAAGCAGCGAGGCGATTCGCGAAAGGGTAACTAAAGCTAGGGAAATTCAGTCGGTTCGTTTTGAAGCCAAAGAAACAGTAAATTACAATGCGCAAATGAGCAGCAAACTGATTAGAGAATATTGTCGGTTAGATACGTCCTCGTTGCAATTGCTAAAAACGGCAATGGAGCGATTGAATCTATCGGCACGGGCTTACGATCGGATTCTTAAAGTTTCAAGAACTATTGCCGATTTGGAGGGTGTTGAAGATATTAATGCAGCACATATCGCCGAAGCGATTCAATATCGCAGTTTAGACAGAGAAGGTTGGCTTGGCTGAACGGCAAAGCAATACAATCATTAAAATTCAGTAATTTTCGGTTTGACCCACTTGCGCAATATTTGTTCTAAATTGGATTGGATAATTGGTTTTGAAATGTAATCATTCATCCCAGATTCTAAACATTTTTCTTTTTCTCCCATCATGATTCCCGCGGTCAAAGCAATAATTGGAATTTTTTTTGCTGGATTTATTTTTCTGATGGCTGCAGTGGTTTCATAGCCATTCATTATGGGCATTTGGATGTCCATTAGAATAATGTCGAGTTCGTCTTTTTCATATTCTTTGATGGCCAAATTTCCGTCTGAAGCTTCAATAATAATGCAATTCGGAATTATTATTTTTAAAAGTATTTTTGCTAAAAGCATATTGATTTTGTTATCCTCGACTACCAATATTTTTATTTTATCTAAAATCACGTCGGAACTCTTACTTTTTTCTGCTGAGCGTTCCGGCATTTTCTGAGAGATTCTTTTTTTTGTTTGAGACGGATTAAATGCTACCTCAAAGAAAAAATCGCTGCCCTCGCCAATGATACTAATTAATTGTAATTGGCTGTTCATTAATCCTAACAACTGGTTTGAAATGGCCAAACCCAAACCTGTACCACCAAATTTTCGAGTCGTGGTGCTATCTTCTTGTACAAAAGAATGGAATATTTTTTTCTGATTTTCTTCTAATATTCCGATCCCGGTATCCTTTACGGAGAACTTTAAACAAGACATTTTTTTTTCATTTGGTAAGGCCGTAATATCAAGCCTCACTTGGCCAAAAGAGGTAAACTTCAAAGCGTTGCCTATTAAATTTACTAACACTTGTTTAAGGCGGAGCGAATCACCGTCAATAAATTGCGGTACGCTTGGATCGATAAATAAATTGAGTTCAATTTTTTTTGATTGTACTTGGTGTTTAAATAAATCGATTATCTGGTGTACGAGTTCATACAGGTTCAATTCATGGACACACAATTCTAATTTTCCTGATTCAATCCTAGAAAAATCCAATACGTCGTTGATAATTTCCATCAATGTTGTAGCAGATTCATTTACAGTATTCATGTATTCTAATTGATTTTTCTCCAATTTAGTGTTCATCAGCAAATGCGTGAAACCAACGATTCCGTTCAAGGGTGTTCTGATTTCATGGCTCATATTGGCCAAGAAGTCCGATTTCGCTCTATTGGCTGACTCGGCTAATTCTTTTGCTTTTGTTATTTCAATTTCCATTATTTTGCGTTCGGTGATATCAATAAAAGTGATAACGATTTCAGAGATGGCGTTGTTGGAATCTAATACCGCAAATCCGTTGATAATGATCCAAACCACATCTTTTGTTTTGGGTCTGTTGACGCCTGCGACAAAATTTTTAATATTTGTATTGGTCCGTTTAATTTGGTTTACCGGATAACGTTCTAATGGCATTGGTGTGCCGTCTTCATTAAGAAATTTCCATTCTGGGTCTATTGCCAGCTTGCCTTTTAGCTGGTTCTCACACAAGCCCAATAATTCAGAGGCTTTAGAATTTAACATTTTGATCGAAGTGTCAGCGGCATGCACTACGACGCCGGCGTCTAAGTTGTTCAATAATCCTCGATACCATTTCTCACTTTCCTGTAATGCTTTTTTATCATTGAGTATTTCATTTTGAATTTTAATTCGCTCACTAATATCCCTAACAAATGTCAATAATCTTCCGTCTTCCAATAATTTGGCATTAATTTCCACATGAAGCGGAACACTGTTTTTTATTTGAATCATTCTTTCGGTAACGACTGATTCACCGAGTTTGAGTTCGTCAAAATGGAATGGATTTTTCTGAATATCCTCGAAAATAGTGAAGTCATATAACGTTAATCGCAGCAATTCCTCTTCGGAATATTTTGATAATTTGCAAGCTGCCGCATTCACATTGATAAATTTACCGTTGACATCTGAAATTAAAATTCCATCTGAAGCTTGTTCTACAAGAATGCGGTATTTTTCCTCGCTATCTTTGATGGCTTGTTCGGCTATCTTTCGTTCTGTAATGTCCCTGGCAAAGCAAGTCAGCCCTACAACTTGTTTTTCTTTATATATCGGGTGGATGTTAATTTCGAAGCAACTGATCGCGTTTGAGGCACCTTGCGATCCAAATATTTCGGTGCGAATCACCTCGCCTTGAAGGCCTCGTTTATACAAAATTTTCCAATGGTTTAAAAAATCTTCTGAAAAATGTTCTTTGTTTAAAAGTAGGGCACCAGGCTCGAGCAGTAGACCATATTTCTCGCGCATGTGCTTTGTAAAAGCATTATTGGAAGCCATTAACTTGAATTCATGATTGATGCTCCACAAAAGATCGCTGGTGCTGTTGATTAAATCTTTATAATTATTGTGTTCTTTTTGTTTCGGGTCTGCTTTTTTCATAAACTATTGGTATTTTATGACAAAGAAAGGTACTTATTTTTTTTTAATATTACGTCATTTGTTTATAATTGAATTTGTATTTTTGAAAGTAATTAGAAAGCAGGTTTAAAATAAGAATCGTATGAAAATTGTCATTTCGCCAGCAAAATCTATGGATTTTGAAACACCACTACCCACTAAAATGCATAGCCAATCGCAATTTTTAAAAGACAGCCGAATTCTTCATAAAGTAATAAAAACTAAAAAACCTAAAGAACTGTCCATACTGATGTCGATATCTGACAAACTAGCTGATTTGAATTGGCAGCGTAATCAATCTTGGAAAACTCCTTTTACATCAGAAAATTCCCGCCCAGCTTTGTATGCATTTGCGGGTGATGTTTACATTGGCCTTGATAGTTACTCGATTCCCATAGAAAAACTCAGTGCATTGCAAGAGCAATTGAGAATTCTTTCCGGATGGTACGGTTTGCTAAAACCATTTGATTTAATCCAGCCGTATCGCCTTGAAATGGGAACGCAGCTGGCGGTAGGTGAAGTTAAAAATCTATATGAATTCTGGAAGAAAAAATTGACCACCGCATTAAATAAGGAACTTACCCAAGGCGAGTTGTTTGTAAATTTGGCGAGTCAAGAATATTTTTCAGTAATTGATGTAAAATCGCTCAAAGTTCCAGTCATTACTCCAGAATTTTTAGATTATAAGGACGGAAAATTAAAAATGATAAGCTTTTTTGCCAAAAAAGCAAGAGGATTAATGGTGCGTTACATTATAGACACCGAGGCAGCAACACTTGAGGATCTTAAAGGATTTAATTATGAACGCTACAGTTTTGATGCCGAATTGTCAAAAAATAATAAATTGGTTTTTACGAGGTAATATTTTCGTTGGCAAATTTGTGTTAAATAAAAATGATTTTTCCCTTAAATAAGTACTTTTACGATCTTAAAAAAATTTAAAAATGATTAGAAAAAGTTTACTTCTGGCAGGAATATTCTGCTCATTAGGTGTGTTTGCTCAGGATGAATTGGTCAAGAAAGTCATAAACAACGCCTCACTAAATTCGAAATTTGAGTTTAAAGAACTAATTAATTTAGAAAACACTTCGATAAAAAATCAGGGTTCGGCAGGCACATGCTGGAGTTATTCGGGTAATTCCTTTTTAGAATCCGAAATGATTAAGAAAGGCAAAACGCCTGTAGACTTGGCTGAAATTTTCTCAGCAAGAGAAGTCTATTTGTCAAAAGCAAGAAATTATATACTTTTTAATGGCAATATGGGCTTGGGTGATGGCGGAGAAACACACGACGTTTTAAACATGTTGCGGATATTCGGGGCGATGCCCCAATCAGCTTACACTTTTGAAGATTATGGCAAAGGAGCATTAAAATCGGGCGACTTCCAAGACAAATTTAAAGCGATCTTAGATGCCTACCTAAAAGATCCAAATCCGGCAAAAGGGGTTTCTTGGGTCAATGATATTAATAATTTTCTGAATGACAAACTAGGGAAATTACCGGCTACTTTTGCTTACGCTGGGAAAACATATTCTCCTAAAACGTTTGCCAAAGAAGTAGTTGGGATAAACCCTGACGATTATTTAGAATTTTCTTCTTACAAAGACAGCCCTTATTATCAAAAAATGGTTTTACCGGTTCCAGACAATTGGAGTTATGACAAAGTATACAATGTTCCGATGACAGAGATGACGGATATTATTGATGGTGCCTTGGCGAAAGGATATACAATAGCTTGGTCTTCGGATGTCTCTGAACCTTATTTTAGTTGGAAAAATGGCGTGGCCCAAGTTCCCAATTTAGATTTATACAACATTACCGATGAACAAAAGAAGACCTTATTTGATGGTCCGATTCAAGAAAAAGTGGTCACAGAAGATTTGCGTTTGGAAGGTTTGTATAGTTTGTATACAACTGATGACCACGCCATGCAAATCGTAGGTTTGGCTAAAGATCAAAATGGAAAAGAATATTATAAGGTAAAAAATTCTTGGGGACAGAATAATGATTACAAAGGTTATCTGTATGTTACAAAAGCTTTTGTTCAGTTAAAATCAACAGGAATTTTACTTAACAAGGCCGGAATTTCCAAAGCGACAAAAACAAAAATCGGTGTTTGATAAAACAATTGGGAAACAACTGAAAAAATCCCGTCTTTATTGAAAGACGGGATTTTTTTAATATTCAAATTCTTCGTAAAGTCGTAAGGTTTGTGTAGTTACTTTTCTATGGTTTAGTGATAATTCTCGTAAGGCTTCCACCCCGTTTTTAGCACAGCGGTTTACTTTTCGCAACTTTGAAGAAAATTCCTCAAGTTTTTTGACTTCTACAGTATTAAGTTTGGTTTTGAGTTCGGAAACAAATTCTAGAAATTCTGGAATCACGTCGTTATTTTCTTCAAAATCCGATTTTAAATCTTCCAACGATTCTTTAATTTCCTTACTTAAGTCGTTAGAATAATATTCGCTTTTGTTTTTAAATTCCTGAACTATCTTTTTGGTATTATTTCTAAATAAGCCCATAATTGATGCAATTAATTATTATAATTGATTTAAAACCAGTCAAATATAATTATTTATTTTAAGATGTTATACTTTTTTCGTGTAAAAGTGTTGGGTATTTTTTTTTGTTTAATGCATTACCTCTGCCGGATTAACTTTATTTTTTGCCTTTTTGATGAAAAAAATAATCGGAATGCAACATAAAAACAAGATGCCCAGATACAAAAAAATATCCATGTACGACAATACCGTGCTCTGTTTCATTACGGCATAATCTAGAGCTTGGTAAGCTTTACTTGTAGCTTCGTTAGCACTAAAGCCTTTTGCCATAAAGCGTTGTTGTAATTGTAGTACTCTCTGCTGTACCTCTAATCTTGTGACATCAAGATGCGACACCAGGTTGACGCGATGCTCTTGGGTGAAACGTGTAATGAAGGTTGTAATGATGGCAATCCCAAAGGAACCGCCCAATTGCCTCATCATTCCCGTAAAAGCTGCGCCCTCGCCGATACTTTTTCCTTTAAGGGTAGACAGCGACAGGGTTGTAATCGGAACAAAAAGCAAACCCAAACCGATGCCTCTTAAAATGAGCGCCCAATACATATTTTCAACTCCTGTGTCTGGCGTAATGACATTGTACATCCAAAACGTAAAGAAAAAAAATATTAAAAATCCAAGACCCACCATATAGCCTTGTGGTACTCCTTTCTGAATCAGGTTACCGATAATCGGCATCATAAACGCCGTTGTTATGGAACCTGGAATCAAAAGTAAACCAGCATCGGTAGCAGACCACCCTAATATAGATTGTGTGTAGATCGGAATTACTAACGTCGATCCATACAATCCAAATCCTAGGATAAAACACATGACAATACCAATTCTCAAGTTGCCATCTTTTAAAACTCCCAAATTTACAATCGGGTGGTTGTATGTCAGCTCCCGCCACAAAAACAATAAAAATCCGATCACAGTAACCACACTAAGCAGTACAATCAAATCATTGTTAAACCAATCATCCTGTTGACCATGTTCGAGCACAAATTGCAGCGAACCGATAAACGAAGCTAGAAAGAAAATGCCCCACCAGTCAACTTGGTTAACTTTCAGTTTCTCTCCATATTTCGGACTCCTTACATAACTTAACGTTAAAAATGTAGCTACAATACCAATTGGAATATTGATATAAAAAATATAGGGCCACGAAAAATGATCTACGATATAACCTCCCAAAGGTGGCCCCAAAGTAGGGCCCACGATAACACCCATTCCATAAATTGCTTGGGCTATACCGCGTTTGGCCATTGGATAACTTTCGGTAATAATAGTCTGGGCAGTTACGAGAAGTGCCCCACCGCCTAGCCCCTGAATAAATCGAAAAGCCACCAATTCCCAAATGTTACTGGCATTACCGCAGAGAAAAGAAGCGGTAGTAAAAATGATGATGGACACAGCAAAATAGTTCCGTCGCCCAAATTGTTGGGAAAGCCAACTCGTCATCGGAATTACAATAACATTGGCGATCGCATAGGCGGTAATTACCCATGCAACATCAGTGAGTGTAGCACCCAGACTGCCACGCATGTTGGTCAAAGCCACATTGACAATTGTAGTGTCTACGATTTCTAGCAACGCACAAAGTACGGCGGTGATCGTAATGATGGCTCTTCTAAAACCATATTCGACTAAGTCGTCTGCTCCTACATTTGTACTCATATTGTATTAAGATATTGGCAGAAATAGCCCTGATAGAAGTGAAAATCCTTTACTTTTTTAAAAGTCAAGATTGCAACGCATAGCAGGAAATAGCTCCTCAAAAAATTCACAAAATTATTTTAAATGCACATCCACATCGACGTTCATCCCCGGACGCAACAATTTGATTTTTTCAG
This sequence comes from Flavobacterium sp., assembly GCA_014378065.1. Taxonomy (GTDB): domain Bacteria; phylum Bacteroidota; class Bacteroidia; order Flavobacteriales; family Flavobacteriaceae; genus Flavobacterium. The sequence goes on along the minus strand of JACMOK010000014.1, from coordinate 11,396 downwards.
GATCGTTTTTACCCTCGAAACTTATCTTAACAGGCAATCTTTGAATGGTTTTTACAAAATTTCCAGTTGCATTATCGGGCGGAAGCAACGAAAACCTGGAACCTGTGGCGGGCGAAAATGACGTGATGACCCCTTCAAAATCGGTATCGGGATAAGCGTCAACTTTAATCGAAACTTTCTGACCGATGATCATTTTATCAAGTTGGGTTTCTTTGAAATTGGCAATCACCCAGGCTTCCGCATTGTTAATAATATAAAATAAAGACTGACCGGGTTGCACTAATTGTCCGGGTTGTATACTGATTTTTGAAACCTGTCCATCAATGACAGCGGTCAGAATAGTGTATTCCAAATTTAATTTTGCGGCATCAAGTGAGGCTTGTGCACGTTTTATGTTGGCCGCAGCAACTTGCGTTTGTTTGTCGGAAACATTTGATTTAGCAATAATAACCGATTTTTGAAAATTGCTTGCTTTCTGTTGTTGTTGCAATATTTTTAACTGACTTTGGGCTTCCTGCTTTGCGGCCAAGGCTTGTTCATATTGCTGTTTGGTGATAGAATGCTTGGCATACAAATTATTATACCGATCAAAATCGTTGCTCGCACGACCCAGTCTAATTTTAGCAGTTTCAATATTGCCGCCGGCCGATTGCACATTGGCGTCTGACACCGAAATATTGGCCGCCGCACTACCCATATCAGCTTTAGACACCGCAAAATTGCCCTGCGCAGCAATCAAACCAGCTTGAGCATCTTCAAGTTTAACTAAATAATCTTTGTTGTCAATGGCAAAAAGCGTGTCGCCTTTTTTTACAAAATCATTATCTTTTACATACACTTTGGTAACATAACCAGTCACTCGTGGAATAATCGGATTCATGTTTTTTTCGATCTGCGCATCATCGGTCGTCTCGTGAAAAAGCGAATGCGCATATTTGTAAATCCCGTAACTGCCACTTAAAAGGATCAACACCGAAAAGATGAGAATGAATTTTTTGTTGGTTGTTTTCTTTTCCATTTTTAAATAACTATTGGTTTTGTGTAAGCTTAAATGATTCAATTAACTGGCCTGAAGTATATAGCAATTCATAATACTTCAGCGCAACGTTGGCCTTGGCGTAGGCTTGGTTTATTTGCGCGCCCAACTGTTCCACATCGGCTTCGAGCAAGTCGTTGGTGTTACTGAGGCCATTGTCATATTTGTCTTTAACAATGCGATAATTTTCGGTAGCCTGAGCCACGGCTTCACTGTATACTTGATCCTGCTTTAATGATAAAGCATATTCTTCTCTGGCCTGTGTAATTTCAAATTTAATATTGTCTTTCAATAACGCCTGCTGTTTTTCAACCTCTACAGCTTTACTTTTCGCCGCTTTAACTTCTTTTCCATTTTTGAAGATAGAACTCAGATTATAAGTCAATCCCACACCCACATTCACCGCATTTTCAACCGTCACCACGTTTTGTAAATTTAAAGCCGTATAACCGCTAACAAATGAAATACCTGGATAATATCCCGCGATGGCCACCTTGATATTCGAAGTTGTGGCTTTAGAGAGAAATCGAACTGCTTCCAAATCCTTTCTGCTCTCCAATGCTTGCGCTTGTGTTTGCACCGTATACGTAAACAAGTTTGGGTCAATATTGCTCGGACTCACCTCGATTTGAGTCTCGGGCGTCAGTTTTAAAAGAGTAATTAAATAGTAATTCAACAACTTTACATTTTTTTCAGCTTCGTCTACCGACAGTTGGATTTTAGAAACCTGAAGTTGTGATTTAAGAAAATCATTACGCGCAATTATACCATTTTGTTCCAAGGCTTGGAAATCAACAACCCTTTGCTGCCCACTTTTCAAATTCTCCTTGAACAAGGCTACAGATTTTTGAGCCTTATACAAATCGGCATAATATTGAACCACTTTCATTGCGGTTTCTTCTTTTGTATAATTTGCATTAGCGATTTCTGCTTGGTATAAATTTTCTGAAGCGGAAATTGAGCTTTTTAATTTAAACCCTGAAAATAAAGGTAAATTCATATTGGCCTGCCCCAAAATCAATTCATTTACCTTCAAACTCCCGCTACTTTGGGAACTCATATTTTGAGAACCAGAACTATTGGCTTTGTTTTTCATCTCGATTTTGGCGTTGGTCAACCGCAGATATTGTCCAGACACTTTCAAATCGGGGTAACGATTGTTTTTTACAGCTTGCAATTCAAAATTTTTCGTATCAACCCTCGTCATGGCCAATCCAACCTCATCGCTTTTGTCTAGTGCCATTGCCACCGCATCATGTAAGGAAAGACTTGTTTTTTGCTGCGCTTTTAGATGTAAAATTCCTAAAAGGAAAACCACTAAAAACAATAAGGAATTACTTTTCATAAACGAGCAGCGCTTTAATAGTTTGTTGAATGTGTTTTGTCAAATCGGTTTTGATATAATGGTCGAACGCTTCATCTGTTTTCAAACCTAAAATAGCTTCATAGTAAGGCCGATTCATCTGAAAATGAAAAAAAGTGCCAAGAATAGTAGGAGGCAGTAATAGCACATTGATGTCCTTTCGAAAAAAACCTTTATCTTGCCCTTCCTTGATAATTTCCTCTAGTAATAGCAAGTTAGTTCTCTTAACTTCAGTAAAAGATTTGATATTAATCGCCCTTTTTTTCGAAGACAATTCAAAATGCAAAATTTGATAAATACACTTGTTCTTGTTGATTTTGGCAACATAAAGTGCGATAAGTTTATTGATTTTTTCTAAAGGCGGCAGTGCTTCTTTTACTAAATTATCAAGTTGCATTTTTAAATCACTAGTTCTAAAATAGATCAGCGATTCCAGCATTTTTTCTTTAGAACCAAAGTAGTAAGACACCATCGCAATGTTGATTTTCGCTTCTTTGGCAATGTTGCGAATGGAAGTCCCGTCAAAACCCTTTTCTGCAAATAACTTTTCTGCTACCTGAAGAATCTGAATCTGTTTGTCGTTTAATTCGGTCATATCAAGGCTTTATAATCAACCACAAAACTAAACGATTGTTTTATTCAAACGTTTGTTTAATTTTTATTTAACGTAAATTTAACAATAACTTTCGTTAGGTATTTGTTGCTCAGGAGAAGTGTTTTTGTATCGTAAAATGAAATACATATTTCTACTTGATACTCGAAATAAATTGCCCAATTGACGCCACGCCAAATTTTGTCAAGTTGCTGATAAATGCGCTTCCGATAATAGCGCCTCTTGCGTGGGCTGTTGCCAGTTTGAAGGTAGCGCTATCATTAATTCCGAAGCCTACAATTTGTGGATTTTGCAGTTTCATTTCGGCTATTCTCTCGAAGTATTGTTGCTGATGTGTCCCAAAGTTACCCTGACTTCCCGTAACACTAGCCGAAGAAACCATATAAATAAAGCCATTCGAAACATTGTCAATATATCGAATTCTGTCATCAGAAGTTTGGGGCGTAATTAAGAAAACATTAACCAACCCATGTTGTTCAAATACGGCTTGGTACTGCTCGGTATATATGTCTACCGGCAAATCCGGGATAATCAACCCATCGATGCCAATTGCTGCACATTTGCGACAAAAGTTTTCAACACCAAATTGCATGATCGGATTGAAATACCCCATAATCAGCAACGGAATGGTTACCGTATGGCGAATGTTTTCGAGTTGCTTAAAAAGCAAATTTGTAGTCATGCCGTTTTGTAATGCCACCGTCGAACTATGCTGTATTGTGGGTCCGTCTGCTAAAGGATCGCTGAATGGTAAACCAATTTCTATCATGTCGACCCCACTGTTTGCCAATGCATGAATGATATCAGCCGTGTCGTCAAGGCTGGGATAGCCGGCAGAAAAGTAAATCGAAAGCAGTTTTTTATTCTCTTGTAATTTTTGTTGAATCCGATTCATAGTTTTTGTTTTGGAGGCGTTAGGGATAGCAGCGGCATCTTTTTTGGACTTGCTTTTAAAAGGCCAAAAAAATACAGCGGATTGCCCGACCCTTTTGGGAACGCCATTATAATTTAAAATAGTCAATATATGTATTCAAATCCTTATCGCCGCGTCCTGACAAATTGATGACCACGACATCGGTGGGTTTAAATTTTTTATGGTCTAAAATTGCAAAGGCATGTGCCGTTTCAATCGCAGGTATAATCCCTTCCGTTTTAGACAGTTTCAAACCCCACTGCATCGCCTCATCATCGGTAATCGAAATAAATTCTGCACGCTGGGATTCAAACAAATTGGCGTGCATCGGGCCGACTCCTGGATAATCGAGTCCTGCTGATATTGAGTAGGGTTCGGTGATTTGTCCGTCATCGGTTTGCATCAAAAGGGTTTTACTCCCGTGTATGATACCCGTTTTACCCAAGGCCGAAGTCGCGGCACTTTCTCCGGAATGAATTCCTTTTCCTGCCGCTTCAACAGCAATAATGTTGACTTCTTTTTTATCTAGAAAATGATAAAATGCACCCGCAGCATTACTACCGCCGCCCACACACGCAACTATATAATCCGGATTTTCATTCCCTTCTTTTTCTAATAACTGCTGCTTGATTTCTTCGGAAATAACAGCCTGAAAACGCGCCACCATATCGGGATAGGGGTGCGGTCCGACGACTGAACCAATAATATAATACGTATTTTCCGGATGGTTGATCCAATCGCGTATGGCTTCGTTGGTAGCATCCTTAAGGGTTTTAGATCCAGAAGTTGCTGGCCTAACTTCGGCACCAAGCATCTTCATTCTTGCCACATTCGGCGCCTGGCGTTTGATGTCGACTTCACCCATGAACACAATGCACTCCAAACCCATCAGGGCGCAGACTGTCGCTGTCGCTACGCCGTGCTGCCCTGCTCCGGTTTCTGCAATGATGCGTGTTTTCCCAAGTTTTTTGGCCACTAAAATTTGCCCAATAGTATTATTAATTTTATGAGCGCCTGTATGACATAAATCTTCGCGTTTAAGGTAAATTCGGGTATCGTATTCTGCTGACAATCTTTCGGCAAAATAAAGAGGTGTGGGCCGGCCAACATAATCGACCAGCAATGCCATGAACTCTTTTTTAAAGCTAGGCTCAGCCGTAATCTTGAGGTAATTTTGACGCAATTCCTCTACATTGGGATAAAGCATTTCGGGAATAAAAGCGCCGCCGAAATTGCCATAAAATCCTTTTTCGTTAACGTGATAACTCATTTTGAATCTTTTTTTGAAATGTTTTTAATAAGATAGTATTTTTAAGTCCGGGTTCGATTTCAAATTTACTATTGACGTCTATCGCATACAATGGCAAATTCAAATTCTTTATCCTGTCTAGTTCGTCCATTCCGATGCCCCCGCTAAGAAAAAACGGAGTTTTGGAAGGATAGTTTTTTAAAATGTCCCAATCGAAAGTCATACCGTTGCCACCGGGTAGTTTTCCTTTGGTATCAAACAGAAAATAATCACAATGCTTTTCAAACGCAGCCAGTTGATTAAAATTAAACGTATTGTGAATCGAGAATACTTTAATGATTTCGATATTTTCGCTTTTTAAATTTTCACAGAAATCTACATCTTCATTTCCATGCAACTGAATCGCATCTAAATCGTATTGCTTAATTTTGGACTGAATCTCGGCAATGGTGGCATCGACAAATACGCCCACTTTCTGAATTGATTTTGGAAGAAGCGGAATAAAACCCTCAACACATCGAGTCGATTTCCCCCAGAAAATAAATCCCATATAATCCGGAAGCAAGCTACTTACTTCAATAATGTTTTCGGGATATTTCATGCCACAAATTTTGAGTTTCATTGCTTTAATTTTTACCGATCAATTGGTCTATAAATACTTTTGCACTTGCCCCAGGATTATCTGTTTTCATAAAATTTTCACCAATCAAAAAACCTTGAAAACCAAATGATTTGAGTGTATTAACAGTATCAATAGAAGAGATGCCACTTTCAGAAATTTTTACGAAATCTTCAGGAATGGCTGAAGCCAAATCTTTACTGTAATTCAAATCTACTTCAAATGTTTTGAGGTTGCGGTTGTTGACACCAACAATGTCTAAACTTGGCACCATTGATTTTTGTAATTCTTCAAGATTATGAATTTCAAGTAATACTTCTAATGACAACGACTGGGCAAATTCGGATAAATTTTTAATTTCCTCGGGAGTTAGAACAGCGGCAATTAATAAGACAGCATCGGCGCCATTTGCTTTGGCTTCGAGAATTTGATATTCGTCGATTATAAATTCCTTCCGCAACAACGGCACATTAACTGCGGCTTTTGCCAAAATTAAATCTTCAAGAGAACCCCCAAAATATTTAGCATCAGTCAAAACAGATATACCGCTAACCCCGGCACTTTCATATCCGGTCACAACTTCCTCTACAGAAAATGAATTGTTGATCGTGGGTTTTGATGGCGATCGGCGTTTGTGTTCTGCAATAATCCCGGTGGGGCTGTTTCGCAAAAGTTTGCTCAACGAAATTGTTCGGTTTCCAAAAAGAAAAGAACTTTCAAGTTGGGCTGTCGAAACGAGTGACTTTTTAAGCGCTACTTCGCGTCGCTTATCAAAAATTATTTTATCTAAGATGTTCATATCTAAGCGCTTAATTGTTGTAATTTCTTTAATGCACTGTAAGCTTTTCCGGACTGTAAACTTTCTGTTGCCAGCTCAAATCCCTGCATGGGTGTCAGTTGGTTTACCGTGGCTATGGCCATTCCTGCGTTAGCACACACCACGTTGTTTTGTGCTACGGTTCCTTTTCCGGTGATGATGGTCATAAACAATTCGGCGGCAGCCTCAACTGTAACTCCTCCTTGAATATCTTGTTGGGACAATTGATGCACCCCAAAATCTTCTGGTTTAAGCATACCTTCCTTAGCATTCGAAATGGTTTTGGTATATCCAGTCAACGAAATTTCATCATAACCATCCAGACTGTGCAATATTGTAAAATTGGTTTCAGTATTTTGGTACAAATAGCTGTACATCCGCGCGAGTTCAAGATTAAAAACACCTACCAATTGATTTTTGGGAAAGGAAGGATTGACCATCGGGCCAAGCATGTTGAAGAAGGTTTTAACGGCCAATTCTTTGCGAATCGGTGCGACATTTTTCATGGCTGGGTGGAATAGTGGTGCGTGTAAAATGCAAATTCCCGCCTCATCAATACACTTTTCCAGAAAGCCTTGGTCGTTACTGAATCGGATGCCGAGATTTTCCATTACATTGCTTGAACCCGATATAGAAGACACGCCATAGTTGCCATGTTTAGCGACTTTGAGTCCGCTGCCCGCTGTTACAAATGACGCCAACGTCGAAATATTGAAGGTGTCTTTACCATCGCCGCCGGTGCCACACAAATCGATGGTGTTGTAGGCTGAAAGATCTGTTGGAATGCACAATTCAAGTAAGGCTTCTCTAAAACCCGCTAGTTCTTCAATTGTAATGTTGCGCATCATATACACAGTTAAAAAACTCGCGATTTGACTTGGATTGTAACTTCCGTTTGAAATATTGACCAAAACTGTTTTGGCTTCGTCTTTGGAAAGTAGTTCGTGTTGAATTAACCTGTTGAGTATGTTTTTCATTTGTATTATTATTTGTACGAAAGCTAAATGTTTACGTTCTTACCCAATTTTCTAAAATTTGTTTTCCTTTGGGTGTCAGCACGCTTTCAGGATGAAACTGAACCGCACGAATATCCAGTGTTTTGTGGCGCAAGGACATAATTTGGCCGTTGTCGTCAGTAGAAGTTATTTCTAACGTTTCAGGAAAATCGACCGGATTGACAACCCAGGAATGGTAGCGTCCTACTTCAATCTGTTTTTCTATGCCGTCAAAAAGAATTTCATTGTCAACGCAAATATTGATATTGGTTGCTACGCCGTGGTATACCTTTTCCAAATTGATCAAACTGCCGCCGAATACTTCTGCGATCGCTTGCTGGCCTAAACAAATTCCCAATATGCTTTTGGTAGATGCGTAGGTTTTAATGACTTCTTTCAACAATCCTGCTTCATCTGGTATTCCAGGTCCGGGAGAAAGCAAAATTTTGTCAAAAGGTTTGATCTCTTCCAAATCGAATTCATCGTTTCTATAAACGGTGACCTCACAGTTAAATTCTTCGAGATAATGAACCAGGTTGTAGGTAAAACTATCGTAATTGTCGATGATTAAAATTTTTTTCATATCGGTCGGATTATATATTTTCTGCTAACGCTAAGGCCTTATTCAAGGCACCTAATTTGTGATACACTTCTTGTAGTTCTTTTTCTTCGTCTGACTCCGCTACTATTCCGGCACCGGCCTGGTAATGCAGTTGGTGGTTTTTGCTGAGAAAGGTGCGAATCATGATGGCGTGGTTAAAATTGCCGTCAAAATCCATAAAGCCAATAGCGCCGCCGTAAAACGTTCTATTGGTCTGTTCTATTTTTTCAATAAGTTGCATCGCTTGGTGTTTAGGGGCACCTGATAAAGTTCCGGCTGGAAAGGTATCAGCTACCACTTGCATCGTCGACGTTTTTTCGTGCATTTGTCCGGTTACTTTGGAAACTAAGTGGATTACATGAGAGAAGAATTGGACTTCCCGATATTTTTCGACAATTACTTCGTGGCCGTGTCGACTTAAATCATTGCGCGCCAAATCGACCAGCATGACGTGCTCGGCATTCTCTTTTGGGTCTTCTGACAGTTGTTTGGCGAGTAGGGCATCTTCTTCATCGTTGCCAGTGCGTTTAAAAGTGCCCGCGATGGGATGAATTTCGGCTTTTCTATTTTTTACAACAAGTTGCGCTTCGGGGGACGACCCCATTATTTTAAAATTGCCATAATCAAAAAAGAACAGATATGGCGAAGGATTGACATTGCGCAAAGCACGATAGACATTGAATTCGTCGCCTTTAAATCCTTGGGTAAATCTGCGCGATAAAACCAATTGAAAAACATCGCCCCGAAAGCAGTGTTTTTTGGCTAAAGTGACCTGATTTTTAAATTCAATATCTGTCAAATTCGAAACTTGTTGTTGTGTCTTCTTGAAACTATAGGAAGCAAAATTTCGGGTTTGCAATAACTGGTCGATTACTTCGATGTTGTTTGTGCCGTCTAGCGAATGGCAAAAAATATACGCTTCGTTTTTAAAATGATTGATGGCAATGATATTCTGGTACACCGCATAATAGAGATCAGGAATCCCTAAATCTGACGTTTTTTTGGTGATTTGTATGTTCTCGAAATAGCGAACGGCGTCATAAGAAATATATCCAAATAATCCGTTGTTGATAAATTTAAAATCGTTGGTTTGTGATTCAAACTGCGATGCAAATTCTTGTATCGCGTTAGGAATGTTGGTTTGTTCGTTGATTGCTGTTTTTTCGGTGGTCCCATCGGGCAACGTTTGGTAAATGGTTTCGTTTTCGACTTTTATCGAGGCAATGGCGTTGCAGCAAATGTAGGAAAAGCTGTTGTCGTTGGCATGGTAATCACTGCTTTCTAAAAGTAAGCTGTTGGGAAACTTATCGCGTATTTTCAAATAAATGCTAACGGGTGTAATGGTATCGGCTAAGATTTGTTTGAATTGGGTTTGAAATAGGTATTTTTTCATGGCGAACTTTATTTTTTAAAAATGAAAAAGGGCTTGTCGTGATTGACAAGCCCTTTAGATATTTAGATTTAAAATATACTTATAGCAGACTATTCACGACGTTTGACGTAAACTGTTCCACCACCAAATATTGTTTAAAATGTTATTCATGTTTTACTTTTGAAGTACAAATGTAGCAATTAATTATTACGAAGTTTTTTTATTTTAAATTTTAAATGTTAAATTTTTTCTGCAGTGTGATGTCTTGGCAAGCGAGAAGGATAGAAGCGGACATCCTTTTCTTTTTTTAAAGGAAAGATAGTAGCTAATAGCCTGACCCTTGTGGTCTCGCCCTGACAATTAAAACGCCAATTTTACTTTAAGGTCAAAGTCGTCATAAATGGTGCCGTCGCCGAGGTCGTCGAAAAAGCTTCCGGAGCCATATTGAATGCCGAATTTGGTGCGGTCGATGGAAAACTCAGTTGAGGCAGTATTTCCTTTGAACTGCAGATCAAATTTAACAGGATTGGTTTTGCCTTTGAGCGTCAAATCGGCTGTTATGGTGTAAAGATTGTCTTTCTTTTCGCTAATCTTTTTTATAATGAGTTCGGCGGTTTTGTATCCTCCGACATTAAAGAAATCGCTAGATTTGAGGTGGCCTTCGAGTTTGGCTTTATCCTTCCCGGTTTGATCGGTATTGGAAAGAGTGGTCATATCAGCCACAAAAGTACCTCCTGTCAATTTTTTCTTTTCAAATAATAATGTACCCTCTTTAAAATTAATGGTGCCGCTGTGCTCCCCGGTAACTTTTTTTCCGGTCCAAGAAATTACACTTTTTTTGATGTTAATTTTTTTGTTTTGTGCCGTAAGTGTACTGATCACCAGAATCGCCAGCAGTACAAGTGAGATTTTTTTCATTTTGAATAGTTTTAAAAATTAAAAATTATATCTATTGTCTAATAACCTTAAAAATGAATACTGTTACATTTTTCGGGGCGCAGTCAAATGAAGTGTTTATTAGTTAACTCAAAGTTACAATAAAAGTCGTTTGAGTCTGATATTTAGTGATTTAAAAAAAAACCCCGACAATTTCTTGTCAGGGTTTTGTTTTGGATAGCAATTCATCCCATCTATTAGAACTGTAAATTGACAGTAATATCAAAGTTGTCTGAGATGGCTTTGTCTCCCAGGTTATCGAAGAAACTTCCAGAACCATACTTGACATCATATTTGGTTCGGTCTACTTTAAAACTTGTCGCAGCAGTATTGCCTTTTACTGTAATGTCAAAAGTTATTGGGTTGGTTTTATCCTTTATTGTCAAATCAGCGGTCACCGCATATACGTTGTTTCCTTTGTCGGCGATGGATTTAAAAACAATCGTGGAGGTACCATATTTTTCGGTTCCAAAAAAATCTGGTGATTTCAAGTGTCCTTCTAATTTCTCTTTTCCTTCTCCCGCTTTTAAGTCGGTTACGGACACCGAATTCATGTCAACGGTGAACATTCCCCCTGTTAATTTTTTCCCATTAAACACCAGCGCGCCCTCTTTTAGATTAACGTTCCCTTCATGTTGTCCGGTAACTTTTTTTCCGATCCAGCTGATCTTGCTTTTTGATGCGTCCACTTTTTTGGTTTGAGCTGAAACTGTTGCTGTTGAAAAGGCAACTAGCAATGCAATTGCGATTGTTTTAAAATTTTTCATTGGTAATTTTTCTAGTTAATGATTAAATGGTGATAAATAATTCTTCGTTTGATTTTCTGACTTTTTTGTAATGCTGTGTGTCGTCTTCAATGTGGCGGTATCCCACTGTTGCGAC
>JACMOK010000013.1 GCA_014378065.1 Flavobacterium sp. | reverse complement strand
TAAATCAAGGTGTGCAACAACCTTTCGAGATTTTTACTCTTGGAAATGATGACTTTCCTGAAATTACTTTACAAATGACTGTTTATCCCAATCCAACAAAAGCATTAGTAAATTTAAAAATCGGAAATCATTCGGCAGATAACTTACAATACCAATTATTTGATCTTAAGGGAAGGCAAATCCAATCTCAAAAAATTCAACAATCTGAAACACCAATTCAATTAGAAAATTTGGCAGCAGCAATTTATTTATTGAATGTACTTGAAGAAAATAAACTAGTAAAAACTTTTAAAATCATTAAAAATTAATACGATGAAATCAACACTACAAAAATTATGGAAAGGAATAGTTCTATGTTCATTCCTGTTTGCCCTCCAAGCTGCATCTGCACAAGCACCAAACAAAATGAGTTATCAGGCAGTAATAAGAAATGCCAGTAACGCATTAGTTGCCAATGCCAATGTCGGAATTCGAATAAGTGTGCTACAAGGAACAGTATCAGGCACGGCAGTTTATGTAGAATCTCAAACAGCAACAACAAACGGCAACGGATTAGTAACTCTTGAAATTGGTGCAGGAACAATAGTTACCGGAACATTCGCGTCAATTAGCTGGGGAACAAATACTTATTTCATTAAAACAGAAACTGATCCTACAGGAGGAACTAATTATACGATTGTTGGAACTTCACAGTTTTTAAGCGTGCCTTATGCCTTGTTTGCTTCCAATTCAGGATCAGTTGCCAATAACTGGTCTACAGTAGGAAATGATATTTACAACAATAATAATGGATATGTTGGCATTGGAACTGGTGCAACTGTACCATCATCATTGTTAACAGTTAAAGAAGATGGAATTGGGTTTACGCAAGAAGATTTTTCTGGAGTTTCTAAGATTGGATTTTACACTACAAGTGGTTCAGCATACCTTCAAACTCACAGCAATAGTGATTTATTATTTGCAACTAATAATGGAATTGTACAAATGACTTTACAAAAAGCAACCGGCAATTTGGGTATTGGTGCTACAATACCGACAGAAAAACTAGAAGTAGCGGGAAAAACAAAAACTACAAACCTTCAAGTAACAACTGGTGCTGGCGCAGGAAAAGTATTGACTTCTGACGCATCTGGAAATGCCACTTGGCAAACTCCAACTTCTACTGCCGGAACGGTTAATCAGGAATATGAAACAACTGCTTATGATTTGTCGACCACTATTCAAGGCTCAGACGTAGATTTTCCCACAACGAATGTTTCAGCACCAACCGCGGGCACGTATTTAATTACTTATTATGTAGATGCCTACAATACTTTTACAAACGTTTGCTTTAATGGTTGTGGAGATCCTCTTGTCTATTTTACAAATGCAATGCTATTTAATAAAACGACCAGTGGCAAATACCAAACGCAACGAGTCGATTTTTCGTTGCAGGATCTAAGCGCTGTAGCGGCAACACAAGTTACCAACACAACTTTGCCAGCACATCAAATTTCGGGAAGTGTAGTTCGCTATCTCGATGCTAATGATCAGATAGGTTTTAAAATGCGAAGTTTTTCAGACGCAGGTACTAGTGGGGAAATCCGTATTAGAGAGTCAGTTATTACCTTAATTAAATTGCATTAACGACTAAATAAAAATAAGAAAGGATAAAATAAGAAATTTCTCTTTATTAAAATAGAAGTTCATAAAGAACTTTTTTCTGGCTTTTAAATATCGTGAATTGCTTTATAATCAATAGGTGTAAAGACATTGCGACCATAAAATGTGGTCAAAGGGCAATCAACTGCATTTCGACCAACTATCGCAATAGCTGGACAGTAAACCAGTTAAACAAACCGCCAAAACCCAAAAAACCAATTAAAAACACATTCTTAAAAATCAAATGTTTGCGGTGGCTGCTGTTGTAGAAAAGCTTATTGTGAGATTTTCTAAAAACCATTTTAGAGTCGGGTTTTATCGGTTGAATTGTAGCACGAATGTCGTTCCGTTGTTGGGTTTGGATTTTACGGCAATCACGCAACCAATCGCTTTAGCCAGATCCCGAATCAGATGCAGGCCCAGCCCTGACTGCACACCGGCAATTTGTTTGTCATCATATAGGGAACGGAATCTTTGCTCGCTGGCTCCTTTGCCGTTATCCGAAACTGAAATATAATTTTCATTGTTCTCGCGCCATGCTTTCAATATTACGATCGGATTTGGAGTTTCTTTAGCGGCATTGATGGCATTGGCGGTTAGGTTTCGAAGGATTGCTTTAAGGTAATTATCATCAGTCGAAAACGACATGTCATCGAGGCATTCAAACAAAATTTTTACATTTTCTTCGGCAGAGAAATGGTTTTTCGTGTCTTTGAAAAGAACGCTTAGAAAAACATTTTTAAACTGCGGTTCAAAATTTTCCATGTGATCTTTAGTCCACAACAAAATGTCCTCCATTGAGTTCAGCAGGTTTTTTGCCGATGCGATCGTAGCATCTTCGATGCGGGTTTTCGTTGCTTTATCAAGCAGCTCCGGGCTTTCTTTCTGCAACTGTATGAAGTGTATAAAACTGTTGACGGGGCTTCTTAAATCATGATTTAAAATTCCAAGTAGTCGCGTCTTAACATTATTCGCTTCATTGAGATTGACATTCATCAAATTTAATTTTCGGTTGTTCTTTTTGCGAGCGAGGCTCTGATAAAACAGCAAGCTTCCAATAATTCCAAGCAAACCTATGCCGAAAAGGAGATACCATTTTTGTTTTTCTTTTGATTTTAATGTGAGCCTGCTAATTTTAATTTCTTTGTTACGGAGTTCAATAGTGCGCTGGTCTTCAAGGTTTCTGATCGTTTCCCTGTTGTCGGAATTGAAAACAGAATCCTTAAAAATGATTGCCGTTTTATAACTGGCCAAAGCCAAACTGAAATTACCCATTAACGCCTGTATTTCAGAAATCAGTTGATAGTCCTCTGCAATTTCTTTAGTGTTTCCCAAGGCTTTGTCGGTTACAAGCGATTCGTTGGCGTATTTCAGTGCAGTAGTAAAATAAGTTTTTTTTTGAATTTTGTCGTTGGTTTCCTGAGCTTTTCGAAGATAAATCTTTCCCGATATTCCCATGCAAAAGGAGTTAGACGCACCAAACCCCAGTTGATTTTCCAGTTCCTGCAATTGTTTTGCCGCATTTAGCGCTTGGTCATATTTTTGATCATTGAAATAAACTTCAGTAAGTTCTCCTAAGGCCAAGGTTTTGTTGAAGCTGGCATGTGCTTTCTCGCTATAATCGATGGCCTTAATATAATAATTTTCGGCTTTTTCATATTGTTTTAAATTGGCATAGGTATTCCCGAGCCAGTAGTACGTGTTTCCGGTTTCAATAAAGACATCTTTCTGCAGATTAATTTTAAGTGCTTTTTCGAATAACGCAATTGCCCGATTATATTGTAGTAAGTTGTAGTAAATCTTTCCAATATTAGAAAGCGCTAATGCCGCACCTTGTTCGTCGCCAGTTTCTTCGCAAATTTTAAGTGATTGGTTGTTTAAGTCGAGTGCTTTTGTATAATTGCTTTTGGTAATGTAAACGTCGCCCTTGCTTGCAAGTGCTTTGCTGATAATGTTTTTATTCGAGGTGGATTTTAACGTTTTATCAAAATAATAGAGGGCTTTTGCCAGGTTAAGTTTTTTAAAATAAATGGCACCCAAACGAGAATAGGCAATCGCAACGCCATCATTATAATCGATTTTTTGAGCAAGTGCCAAAGCCTTTAAAGCATAGTGTTCAGCATTTTCAGTATTTTTTTTCTTATAAAAATAAGACAATTCGTTGTAAAGGTTTACCTTCAAAACACCATCGTTAATTTTGGGCAGGACCTTTAACATAGAATCAAAAGACTTTTCACCCGGATTTTGTGAAAAAGCAACAAAAGAAAAAAATAGGATGAGGGATAATAATACCTTCATAACAAAAGTGTAAGTTGCTCTTTATAACTTCTGCCTATCGGAATAAAAACAGCATTTTGCAATTCAATTTCTTGAGCACTTATTTTTTGTACAAAATGTTTTTGTATGGCAAAACCTCGATGAACTCTAACAAAGGATTGAAAATCGTTCTCTTTTAGAAGCGTTCCAATATTTAATAAAACACGGTGTTTTCTTTCTTTGGTTACAATGAGCGTATAATTTTTTAATGCTTCAAGGTATAAAACATCCTGAAGTTTTACTTTGGTTTCCGTATGTCCTTCTTTTATAAAAATGGAACCATTACCAATAGTTGTTTTAAATAAAAATGCTTTGTTTTTAATATCCATGTACTCCTCAATCCGTTTTGCGGTTTTTGAAAAACGATCAAAAAGCAGTGGTTTTACAATATAATCTAAAGCTTCCAGTTCAAAACTTTCTATAGCATATTCTGTATGAGAAGTGATAAAAACACAAACTGGAATTTCCAAGGCTTTTTTTCTTAAAGCGATTCCATTAAAATTGGGCATGTCAATATCTAGAAAGATAACATCCACTTTGTTTTTTTCTATGGCAACAAGTGCTTCTGCTGAAGAGGCAAAAACACCTGTAACTTCAAAAAACGGGAACTTCGTAACATAACTAAGCACCGTTAAACGATCTATTTCAACATCATCCACAATGAGGCAAGTGTACTTTTCCATTCTGTATAATATAAACAAATATAGGTTTTTTTGGTAAAAACTGGTAGTCTGTCCTTTTTAAAAGTCGTTGATGAACTGAGTTGTTTTTATGCAATATTCTTTTGTTTATTTGCTTGAAATAATGACAATCGTGAAAAATTCAGCCTATTTAATCGGATTATTTTTATGCTACTCTCACTTGTTTGCTCAAGTCGGAATCAATACAACTACACCAAACGCACAACTCGACATTAGTTCTAGCAACCAAGTCGCTCCAGCCAATACTGATGGAATACTTATCCCGAAAATAGATGCTTTTCCAGTAGTTAATCCTACGGTTGCACAAAATGGCATGATGGTTTTTTTAACTACAATTATCGGAGCCAAAACACCGGGATTTTATTATTGGGATAATGCTTCGACAGCGTGGGTGGAAATTGGCTTTAAAAATTGGGGATTAAAGGGTAATTCAGGCACAAATGCTGCCACGAACTTCATCGGAACCACAGATAACAACGATGTTAGCTTCAAAAGAAACAATATTCGGGCAGGGAAAATCGAAGCTTCAAACACGTCGCTTGGCGTCAACGCATCCAATCCCCTTAATACCGGTGTTAATAATTCCGCTTTTGGCGACAATGCTTTGCCAGTAAACACGAGTGGAAGTTATAACGTGGCTCTCGGAAGTTCAGCCCTAAATACAAACGGCATTGGAACTCGCGATACGGCAACCGGCGTCAATGCGCTCTCTAGCAATACTTCGGGAAGTTACAATACGGCAACGGGAACCAATGCCTTGCGGAACAACACGACCGCATGGTATAACACCGCGCATGGAAATGAAGCGCTTTACAGCAATTCGACGGGCTCCAACAATACGGCTTCAGGAACTTTTGCGTTGCGTGAAAATACATTTGGGAATAACAATGTGGCGATGGGCGTGAGCAGTCTAATATTAAATACAATCGGAAATGAAAACACGGCGATCGGTAACGAAGCACTGCACGAAAACACTATTGGAAGCTACAATGTTGCTGTCGGAATGCACGGCTTATACAACAACTTAAGCGGCATTAACAACGTTGCGGTGGGCAGTTATACCCTTGCAAATCTTAATGTTTCAGGCAACAACAATACCGGGGTTGGAGGCGGAGCTTTAGTCTATACTTCAGGTTCTGACAATACTGGTTTGGGATATCATTCGGGTTATAACATCACCACAGGATCCAATAATATTACATTAGGAAGTCAGGCTTTTGTACAGGCACCAGCTGGCAACGACCAGATGTCAATAGCCAATGTAGTTTATGGAACGAGACTATCCTCGACGGCACTGGGAAAAATCGGCATTGGCGAACCGAGTCCCGCGGCCAAACTACAAGTTACCTCTTCAAGCCAGTCAGCTCCCGCGAATACAGACGGAATTATTATACCAAAGATTGATGCTTTCCCGCTCATTGCGCCGACCTTCCTTCAAAATGGTATGATGGTTTTCCTGACGACCACCATCGGTACTAAAATTCCGGGGTTCTATTATTGGGATAACGCAACGACAAGATGGATTGGCGTTGGTACTGCAAATAATTGGGGCTTGATTGGCAACGCGGGAACCAGCGCAACCACAAATTTTATAGGCACCTCCGACAATACTGATTTGTCTTTGAGCACCAACAGCACGATGGTCATGCGATTAACTGCTTCCGCGAATGTTGGTATCGGAAATGCAATACCACTACAGAAGTTAGATGTCAATGGCAATATCAACCTCAAAAACATATCAAATAATTTTAGAATTAATAATATTCCCGTCCTGTCAATTTCAAATTCAAGTGCACGAAACATTCTCGTTGGTTCAAATGCCGCGCCGATATTGGGCGGCAGCGACAATTGTTTTGTGGGAGATTCTTCTGGTTTTTTGAGCAATGGTAGCTACTACAATTGTTTGATAGGTTCAAAAGCAGGCTACAATAACTACCAAGGAAATGATAATATTTTTATAGGAATGCAAGCGGGATATTCGGCACCGCAGTCGCAAGCCAATTTATTTATTGGAAACAGTGCTGGGTATAATTTTAATTCAGGTTTTGAAAATGTGTTCATAGGCCACGAGTCAGGAAAGAATCTTACAGGAAGCTCAAATAATACATTTGTGGGATATCAATCAGGATCAACAGGAACTACAGGATATTATAATTCTTTCTTAGGTGCAGAATCTGGCTATAACAACACAGGAAGTGGAAATGTTTTTTTAGGTAGTAAAACAGGATTTACAAACAGTGGCGACAATAATAGTTTTACAGGATCATCGGCTGGAGTTTCTAATACTGTTGGCAATTATAACTCTTTTTATGGATCATTGGCCGGTGCATTCAATACAACGGCTTCCTATAATTCTTTTTTTGGAATTAGTTCCGGATATACGAATCAAACCGGTACGTCAAATGCTTTCTTTGGTTCATTTTCAGGAAATAAAAGCGATGCTGATTTTAATTCATTTTTTGGCGCAAATTCCGGCGTAAAAAATACATCCGGTACAAACAATACAATGCTGGGATATTCAGCTGGACAGGACAATCTTACCGGCGTTGAAAATACATATGTAGGATCTTGGGCCAGTATATTTACAGTCGGAAATTATAATACCAGCCTTGGTTATAAATCGGGAGCCAGCGTTGTCACAGGAAGCACGAATACATTTATAGGATATAAAGCGGATGGCACTTCGGGACTGACCAATGCCACAGCAATTGGAGCGAACAGCGTTGTAAGTGCCAGCAACAGCCTTGCTCTCGGTGGAACAGGCGCCAATGCAGTGAAGGTCGGAATCGGTGTATCAGCTCCTGCTGCCGAACTCGAAGTGAACGGCTTTACCAAATTGGGCAGTAATGCGCCGGCAGTGAAATTAGTAAAACTCACGGGAATCACTGGTGCCATTCAGGGCGCGGCAACTGCGGTACTGCACGGAGTGACCAGTTCCAAAATACTCAGCGTCAGTGTCCTTATGGATTTCGCAGCTGGAAGCAGCATTCCACCTTCCTACAATGGTTCTGCAGGGTATGAATACGATTATTACACAACATTGACTCAGATAATTATATGGACAAAAAGTGGCAATTCCGTAAATATACTATCCAAACCATTTCGAATACTGATTACGTACGAGCAGTAATTCTGCGTTATTTTATTTACTTTAGAAGCACAAGCTTTCCGCCATAAAAGAACATTCATCCCGCTCTCGTCTGTATCTTTCGCCCTTAAAGAAACGTGCAAAAGGATGCCGGCTCCATCGGGGCTATTTTTAACCACTAATACTTTTATGAAACCTTTAATTTTTTAATAGTTCCGCTTTCAATACCTTTGAAAAATGAACATCGAATCGCAAATAGAAAAAATTTCAAGTTTTAAGCATTTAGAACTACTCGCCAACCAAGTTGTGGAAGGTTTTATTTCAGGAATGCACAAATCTCCTTTTCACGGCTTCTCTGCAGAGTTTGCAGAACATAAAGTATACAACGTAGGAGAAAGCACGAAACATATTGACTGGAAGTTATTTGCCAAAACCGATCGGCTTTACACCAAGCGCTACGAAGAAGAAACCAACCTGCGTTGTCATCTGATTATTGATAACTCATCGTCGATGCACTATCCGAAGTTGAAAAGCGACCAGCCCTTCTATGAAAGTAAAATCGGGTTTTCTGTCCTGGCGGCAGCGGTGTTAATGAATTTACTGAAAAAACAACGAGATGCCGTTGGACTCAGCCTGTACGCCGATACTTATGAGTATTATGCACCTGAAAAAGGAAGTGACCGCCACCACCGGATGTTACTCAATCAACTCGAAAATATATTAGAAAACCGTCACGAAAATAAAAGCACCGATACAATTACTTTCTTGCATCAGATTGCCGAAAAGATGCACCGACGGGCGATGATTATTCTTTTTACCGATATGTTCCAGCCAGGAAACGAAGAAGCACTTTTCAATGCCTTGCAACATCTAAAACATGACAAACACAAAGTAGTTTTGTTTCATGTCATCGACAACAAGACCGAGTTAAATTTTGATTTCGACAATGCACCTCGAAAATTTATTGATTTGGAAAGCGGCGATGAGGTTAATATTTTTGCCGACAATGTTAAGGAGGTTTATGAAAAACAAGCCCAGCAATACTTTAAAAAACTCGAACAAACCTGTGTGCAAAATAAAATAAAGTACGTTCCGGTGAGCGTTGGAGCCAATTTCGAAAAAATACTGACAACATACCTCGTTGAAAAACAAAGCTTTGGTTAAACGACCACCAATTAAAAAAACTTTTTTACTCCAATCGTTTGTAGATGTCAAAATCTATAGTATATTTGCAACCGCTAACAAAGTTCAGTAAACTCCTATGAACAATAAGAGTTTGGTGAACAAAAGCAGAGGTTTGGTAGTTCAGTTGGTTAGAATACATGCCTGTCACGCATGGGGTCGCGGGTTCGAGTCCCGTCCAGACCGCTAGAATTGGGAAAAGGTTTTCAGCAATGGAAACCTTTTTTGCCCAACAAAAGTATCCTCAGATGCCATTTTTATTTTAAGAAAGGCATTCAAAGCAGTTGTGTTGTTTTCGACGC
>JACMOK010000012.1 GCA_014378065.1 Flavobacterium sp. | reverse complement strand
GGATCGCTAATGTATTTTTAGCCTATCTGATCAGTAGCGACAATTTGATCAGGATGGTGGAAGAAGGACCCAAAAATCACCTCAGTACCCTTATCGCTTTACTTATTTTCACCTGAGTTTTCTATTTTATTTTTGCTTGGTTTAGAGAGCAAGTATGCATTATCGCTTGTCCTTATGGCAGATTGCAAGGCGTTTTATTAGACGATAAGTCGATCAATGTAGTTTTCGATTTTGTTCGTGGCGAAAAAGAACGCGGTAGGGCAAAATTTAACAGACAAGAAGACCGTGCCGCCTCGGGAAAAGGCGATTGTATCGATTGCAAACAGTGTGTCAATGTTTGTCCAACAGGAATCGATATTCGAAATGGAGTGCAGCTTGAATGTGTCAATTATACCGCTTGTATTGACGAATGCGATGCGATTATGGAAAGTGTGTACTTGCCTAAAGGGTGGATTCGGTTTGCTTCAGAAGAGGAGATTGAAAAAAAATCTAAATTTAAGTTTACCGCTAGAATGAAAGGATACACAGCCATTTTGGGTATTTTAATTGGTATTTTGATTGGCTTACTATTTTTAAGAAGCGATGTTGAAACGACCATTCTACGTTTGCCTGGACAATTATTTCAGCACAAAGGCGCGAATATCAGCAACATTTTTACATTTAAAATCAATAAACAAGACAAATGAGGATTTAAACGCCATTCATTTTAAATTGATCGGAATTAAAGGTAATTTAAAGGTAGTGGGAAAACAAATGTTGAGCGTGCCTAGACAGGGAATGAATAAGGGAACTTTATTTATAGAAATCAATCAATATATTTTGGAGAGCGACAAAACCAAATTGCATATTGAAGTATTTAATGCCGATGAAAAAATAGAAATCACCACCACCAGTTTTCTGAGTCCGAGAAGTTTTAATTAATTTAAAAACCAATTATTATGAAAATCAACTGGGGAACCTCAATAGTTATTGCCTTTGCGCTATTTATGTCATTCATTTTGTACTTTATTATCAAAGTGCAGGCCGATAGTAACTATGACAACGAATTGGTCGTTGAAGAATACTACAATCACGATGCGAAATTTAGCGCCGAAATGGAACGCATCCAAAACGCTGAAGATTTGACAGAAAAGGCTGTCATCACAAATTACAGCAACGGCATCGTGATTGTTTTTCCAAATTCATTCAATGCTCAAAGTATCAAATGTAAAGTGTCTCTCTACCGACCATCCAACAAAAAATTAGACTTCGACGTGCCGATTTCGTTGTCTGACGCCGCTCTGCTTATACCTAAATCAGATTTGGTTGGCGGCCGTTGGGACATTAACATGGAATGGCATTATCAGGGTAAAGACTATCTGACCAAGAAAATAATTTACAGGTATTAAACCCGATTCCCAGGGTTCAAATTACCATCCACATTTAACAATTAAATATGTTTCTCACAGCTATTATCTTAGGACTTATTAGTAGTGTTCACTCTATCGGAATGTGCGGCCCCATTGTCTGTCGATAGAAACAATCCAGTCAAAAAAGTCATGCAAATTATTACCTATCATTTTGGAAGAATTTCAGCATATGCCACTATTGGTTTTATTTTCGGGCTTTTGGGAAAAGGTTTTTTTCTTACAGGAATCCAACAACAGTTGTCCGTATTTATCGGATTAGCGATGATCATTGTGATTGTCTTACCTCAACCATTTTTCACGCGATACAATTTTTCGAAACCGTTATTCCGAGTAGTTTATATAATCAAAATGGTCTTAGGAGCTCAATTCAAAAAGAAAAGTTATTCTGCGCTTTTTTCTATTGGATTGCTGAACGGATTTTTGCCTTGCGGGATGTTTTATCTGGCTTTATTCGGTGCCATTGCAATGCAAAGTCCAAGCCTTGGTGTTGCGTATATGATGCTCTTCGGCTTAGGAACTGTTCCTTTGATGAGTAGTGTAATTTATTTGAATGCGTTGTTAACGGTAACAGTGCTAAACAAAATTCAAAAAACAATTCACTATGTTGTCATAATGATTGGCCTATTGTTTATTTTAAGCGGCTTAGGATTATGCATTCCGTATGTGTCACCAAATAGCATGAGTTTGTTTGTACAGGCAAACCCCAATTATCACTGACCTTAAAAATAATAATCACCTTAAACAGTCATTGAAAACATTTCGTTGTCGGGGGCATTATTTTTTAAACTCAAATCGAAAGCCATACAAACGTTGCGAATAAATGGTTTTCCTTTCTCAGTGACCCAAATTTTAGCGGCTTCGATTACAATCAGGCCATCGGCTTGCATTGGTCTCAATTCCAAAACTACCGCTTCGATACCATCAAAATGGTCGGTCTTGTTGAGCCAACTTGTTTCAAACTGGCACATCAAATTTAAAATGTGTTTTCGGATCGTAAGATCTTCCGGATTTAAAATATGTCCTCCGTAGATGGGCAATTTATCCCATTCTGAAAGCTGATAATAATCTTCCAATTTTTTTGCATTTGGAGCAAATGCATACCAACTATCACTGATGTCAGAAACACCCAAACCGATCATTAACAGTGTTTTGGAAGCAGTGTAGCACATAAAATTCCGATGCAAATTACCGTTTTTGGCAGCTAAAAATAAAGGATCTGTTTTCAAGGCAAAGTGATCCATGCCTATTTCGTAGTAACAATTTTGATTCAGTAATTGTTTTCCTACATCATACAATAATTGTTTGGCCTCCTCTTTCGGAATATCTTCTTCTTTAAAGCCGCGTTGTCCGTTTCCTTTTATCCATGGTACGTGAGCATAACTGTAAAAGGCCAATCGGTCGGGGTGTATTGAATTGGTTTTTTCAATGGTATCAATGATATCAGCTACTTGTTGAAACGGCAAGCCAAAAATAATATCGTGACCAATAGAAAAATAGCCGATTTCCCGGGCCCAAAATGTTACTTTGGCCACGTTGTGAAAGGGTTGTAGGCGGTGAATGGCCAGTTGTACTTTTTCTGAATAATCTTGAACACCAAAACTGACGCTACGAAATCCCAAATCATATAATGTCTGCAAATGAGCTCTTGTTGTATTATTTGGATGTCCTTCAAAACTAAACTCGTATGTTTCAGCTTTTATGGCATAGCAGAAAAGCCCGTTAATCAAATCTTCTAAATTCTGGATCGAAAAAAAAGTAGGTGTTCCTCCACCCAGGTGAATGGCTTTTATTACGGGTTTTTCTGTCAATATCAGGCAGTAAAGCAGCCATTCTTTTAAAATTGTCGCAATGTAAGGATGTTCGACGCTGTGATTTTTAGTAACGCGTTTGTGACAACTGCAAAAAGTACAAAGACTTTCGCAAAAGGGCAAGTGAATGTAAAGACTGATTCCTTCAGAAGAATTGCTTTCTAGAAATGATTTTCGTAAATTCTCGATCCAGTCTAGATAAGTGAAATCGATTTCCTGCCAATACGGAACGGTGGGATAACTAGTGTAACGCGGCCCTAGAACATTGTATTTCTGCAACAGTAAATTTTTCATAATATCGCTAATTGATACTCAAATGTAACGGAGTACAACGGCAATTTTAATGACAAATATCATATCTGGAATTTAATAAAAAAGCCTCTCATCAGAAGTGGATAAGAGGCTTTTGCAGTATTTTTATTGTAATCTATTCTTGTTTTAAATTGCGTAACTGCTTCAGTTTTTCTTTTAAAACCGCTAGATCTTCTTTATGCGCTGCAATATTTTTGCGCACTTCCAATACTATAGAATTTTCTTTTTTGGCATTTTTCGTGTTGGTAAAAAATTGAATGTTGTTTTCCAATTGGAAAATCTCATTTTGTACTTCATCAATTTTACGCATCAAGAAAATCTTTTCGTTATCTAATTTTCGGGTGTCGTTATTGTCGGCGAAACTGCTTACTCTGTTGGAGAATCGCATCAAATCAGTCTCTTTTTTACTCAAACTAAGTTTTTCGAAAAGTGCATCAAGAATTTTGTTGAATTTTCCCTCAATATGTCTTCTAGGAAAAGGAACTCTTCCATAACTTTTCCAGTTTTCGATATGTGCTTTTATCGCATCAAGATCTATTTTATGGTCACCGCTCATTTCAAATTCCTTCAACGTTTCGAGATAGGCTTTCTTTTTTTCAAACGCGGCCACTTCATCTGTATTCTCTTCTGTTTTTTGCTCCTTTAATTTCTCAAAATAACTATTACAAGCGGCTCTGAATTCTGTCCATAATTTGTCAGAATATTTTCGAGGAACGTGCCCAATTTCTTTCCAATCTTCTTGAATCTTTTTCATCAAGGGAGTTGTAGCGCCAAAATCAGTACTTTCCTGGAGTTCCTTAGCCTTCGCAACAAGCGCCTGTTTTCTGCTTAAGTTGTCATTTTGATCTTTCTTGATGTCTTTATAAAAAGAATTTTTTAAGACATTAAAACTGCGCACGGCATTTTTAAAACTAGCCCAGGTGTCTTCGTTGAGCTCGGATGGAACTTTTCCGGCAGCGAAAAATTCGTTTCTACCGGCTTCTACTTTTTCTACTTGTGCAAGCCAAGCGGAATGTGAATTTACCTTTTCCTGTGCTAATACTTCAATTCGTACAATAATATCCTTTTTGCGTTGTAGATTTTCGATTTCCGTTCCTCGTAATTTCTCAAAAAGGACTTCTCTTTTGTCGTGCATCTGCTTGGTCAGCTCGCTGAATTTATGCCAAACTTCTTCGCGGTGCTCTCTAGAAACCGGACCAATATCTTCTTTCCAAATTTTGTGTAAATCCTGCAATTCCCTGAACACTTTATTGATATCAGTCTCATTGACCAATTCTTCCACTCGTGCGATGATCTTCTGTTTAAGATCTAAATTGTGTTTAAAATCAATATCACGCGCTTCGCGATCCAAGTGCAAATAATCATAAAAATTTTCTACATGAAAGTGGTAGTTGTTCCAGACGTGATTGTATTTGTCTTTCGGAATCGGACCTGCATTTTTCCAACGTTCTCTCAAATCATTGAAATGTTTTAACGTGTCTTTGATATTTTCTTGAGGATTGATCAGGTTTTTGAGTTCTTCAACAATGGTCAGCCGAGTATCCAAGTTCGACTTCAGATTTGTTTGCAGGCTTTTAAAATGAATATTTTTTTTATCGCGGTACTGGTTGTATTGCTGGTCAAATTTTGTTTTTAAAGGAAAGTGATAATGAAAATCTTCACTGGCATCTGGGTTTTCTGTCTGAAATTCTTCCTTTTTCTCATCAATAAAATGATGGTATTTTGCCAAAAATGCTTTCTTAATTTCCTCTACATGTTCTTTGACAGCCATTACTTTTTCATCAGACACCAGTTTTTCGAGTGCAGAGACAAGTGCTTCCATCGACAATGTTTCATAATCCAACATAGGAATGTTATGCCTTACGGTTTCGTCTTCACCTTCCTCAGCATTTACATTGGCAATGGCATCGACAGCATCTTGTTGTGCATTTTCAGAAACCGTTTCTTCATTTGCCAATTCTTCAGTAGCAAGCGTGATAATAGTGCTTTCCGTTGGGTTGGAAATTTCCAAATTTTCATTGTTTAATTCACTTGCGTTTTCTGTTGCTTGTGAAGCACTGGGAGCGATTGCATCATCGTTTGGTTGCATACCTCCAGAAGACTTGTTAATCAAATTAGGAATGACAGTCAAACTTTCACCCGGAGTAGGAATGGTTGTTATGATACTATCTGTCGAAAGATCCGTTTTTTGTAGCGACGCCGAGGCTTCTGTGTTTTCGGTTTCGCCATTAGTTTCTGAGGTCTCCAGCGCTTCCGGAAGAACATTAGCAGTCGTTAACTCATCGCTTTCGGTAGTTTGCACGGCCATTTCAATACTTTCGATACTTCCATCTGCTTGTGGCAGGTTAACATTCTTTTCTTCTGACATTTTATAAAATGTGTAAGGTTGCTATTTTTCTGAGGGCGAAAGATACTAAAGGTGTACTAAAATTCAAAGCAAAACAGTTATTTATAGTGATTTAATATGGCGATTTTTTTTAGGAGCTGGTTCGGCTATCTGCTTTATTCTCAATTTATAAAAGTCTCTATCAGCATTGTGTTTTTATATATTGAACGATGCCGCTAAGATCTCGTCAAAATAATTTGTGCTGTCTAATATAATTTTTAACTTCACATTAAACTTTTCGCAAATGCAAGGGTCGAAAAAATGTTCCATTGTAAAAATAAAAATATGAAAAATGTAAAAGTATTCCTCGCAACCTCAGTTTTATCGCTAATCTTTAATGCTGCAACTGCTCAGGAAAAACAGAAGTTGTCCGATGAAAAAAAGCAAGAAATGGTCAAACAAAAGCAAGAAAACAAAGATCTGCTGGGGTTAACCAACGAACAACAAATCCCTTTTAGAGCAATTACCAAACGATATGCGCAGAGAATAAAAGATTTGAGAGGAAGTTCATCAGATCGAAAACAAAAAATGGATGCGCTAAAGGATATCATGTCGGATAAAAATGGCGAGATGAAGACGCTGTTGTCAGAAAAACAATATGAAATTTATTTACAGCTTCAAGAAGAAAGGAAAACTAAAATATTGCAAAATAAGGAACGTTAAAAATATGCCATAAAAAAAAACGCAAAAATTAAGTATTTTTGCGTTTTTTTTTATTTATTCCAAATTTTCCAAGCTCGTTCCGCCTGAAGTACTAACATCTCCAATCCATTTTTAGTGATCGCTCCTTTTTTTCTTGCGTTTTTTAGAAACTCGGTTTCCTCAGGATTGTAAATTAAATCATATGCAATATGGTTTTCTGTAAAATATTCGCAGGGAATAGGGGGACATTCTTTAACATTAGGACTGGTTCCTAAAGGTGTGCAATTAATAATAATTTGATAATTATCGAAAGTTGTCGCATTAATTCTTGAATAGTCGATAGCATTTTCTGTATTTTCACGAGAAACAAAAGTAAAAACGATATCCAGCGTTTCCAAGGCAAAAGCCACTGCCTTTGAAGCCCCACCCGTGCCCAGAATTAATGCGTTTTTATGGTGCGGTTTCAATAAGGCCACTAACGATTTTTTAAAGCCATAATAATCCGAATTATATCCTTTTAGTTTTCCTTTTTTTGTAAACCTGATCACGTTTACGGCCCCAATTTGGGTTGCCTTGTTTGAAATTTTATCAAGATACGGACATATAGCTTCTTTGTAAGGAATAGTGACATTCAATCCTGACAGTTGGGGATAATTTTTTACCACATCACGAAATTCTTCAATGTTGGGGATATCGAAATTTTGATAATGACAATGAAAAGCATTGTCTTTCTCAAAGCGTTCGGTAAAATACTTTTTTGAGAAGGAATAACTGATGTTATTCCCAATCAGGCCATAGAGTTTATCAGGCATTGAAGGATTATTTTAAATACTTACTAATGGTATTCTGGACCAATTTCCGGGTCCAGACGACCGGAAACAAAGCTTCTAAAATAGTGTGATTTTTAAAATTGAGACGCAAACCGTTGCTCAAATGAAATTTACCTTTATCGGTGTGATGCAACATAAAGTACAATCCGGCCAAACGATATTCAATTTCATAGGCTTCTGGAAAATATTCCGAAGCTTGTAATAAAGTTTGGACAGCACTTTCAAATTCCCCCAAAAACTGAAGAATATCTACCCAGAACAACCAAGTGTCTAACATAAAATCACCATGTTCAACTGCTTTCCGATACCCATATTCGGCCTCTTCAAAAAAGTTCATTTCTTTATTGATTGTTGCGTATCGTTTCCAGTAAAAACGGTTTTCATTATCAATACTCAAAGCTTTATTTACATAAAATAACGCTTTTTGAAAGTTTTTTTGACGCACGTAAAAATCGGTAATAGCAATCCAACCTTTGTCGAGTAGTGGATCTTCATGCACCGTTTTATTAAAAAACTTTAATGCAAATGCCTTGTTTCCTAATTTTTCGTGGCATTTTCCGATGCGAAGTAAAGCATAGGAAGTCGGATCATCTAATTCGATGGTTCTGTTATAACTTTCAATGGCTTCTTCATATTTTTTTAGCCTTTCTAATGCTTTGGCTTTTTCCATAAAGGCGCCCAAAAACTCATCGTCAATTAAAGTCGCATATTCAAACGCACGCAATGCTTCTTCGTATTTTTTTAATCCATAATTCAAACGACCAACTTGATGCCAAGCTATTTCGCTGTAAGGATTTTTATCTATATATTTTGTGAGGTAAACGATAGCTTCTTCGTTTTGGTCTAAAAATTCAAAACAATACACTACGTTATATAAAGCCGCTTGGTCTTCAAAATCTTCTTCAAGGCATCGAATAAAATTGGCTTTTGCAAGTTCGAGATTATCCATAAAAAGATATTCCATTCCGATTAAATTGTACACATCGGCAAAATCGTCGGTATATAATAACGCAGTCTCTAACAATTCCACTGCTTTTTCGTGCTGGTCTCGTTTAGAATAAATATTTGCTTTTTGAATGTAAATTTCTTCGTTTGTGGGCTCTATTGCAAACAATTCATTAAGCATCCTTTCTGCCAAATCCAGTTTGTCATCATAGACCAGCATTTCTACCTGAACCAGTTTAAGACCGGTGGATTTGGGATGTTGTTCTAGCGCTAATTTCAAAGCTTTTTTGGCTAAAGCTGCTTTACCCATATCGAGGTAGTGAAGGATAATTTCCTCAAATTCCTCGGAATCAAAAAAGAGTACTTTGTTGGTTTTCAGCATCGACTCAAATTTTGATAAGGATAAATTGTAGTCTTCTTCTTCTTCGCTTAAATGCATATTATTTTCTTTAAAAATTATCCTAACTAAAATTAGGTAACGTAATTCTTGGTGTGCAGAAAATTTGTAATTGTTGTGAACAATTTAATTAACAAACAAATGATTGACAGCACAACTACTCATTGGAAAGACCCAAATGAATTTCATCTAAGGCTTCCAAAATGATCTGGCAACCTTCCCTAATTTCGCTTTCGGAAATGGTTAGGGGTGGTGTAATTCGTATGGCACAACTTTCAAAGAGCAACCAGAACAATATCAAACCCTTCTCCTGGCATTTAAAAATCACCTTGTTTGTGATTTCTGAATTAAACGTCATAGCCGCCAGCATTAATCCCTTTCCGCGGATTTCTGCTATCAAAGGATGTACCAAAAGAGAACGAAACAAGCTTTCTTTTTCTAAAGTTTCAGCGATCAGATTTGTCTCAGTAATTTCTTTCAAAGTTGCCAGACAAGCTGCCGCTATGACAGGATGACCGCCAAAAGTGGTGATGTGACCAAGTTTGGGGTTATCACTAAGTAAATCCATATGCTTCGCCGAAGCAGTAAATCCTCCAACAGGCATACCGCCACCCATTCCTTTCCCTAATATAACTACGTCGGGTACCACATTATAGTTTTCAAAACCGAATAATTTTCCAGTCCGTCCAAAACCCGGCTGAATTTCATCAATAATCATTAACGCACCGACTTCATCACAACGTTGTCTTACTTTGAGCAAGAAATCGTTTTGCGGTTCAATAAATCCTGCCCCACCCTGAATACTTTCCAAGATAATACCCGCAGTTTTGACAGATATTTTTTGGATATCCGCTTCATTATTGAAAGTAATGAAATCGACGTCGGGAATCAATGGTCGAAAAATCTGTTTGCGTTCCTCAAAACCCATCACGCTCATTGCACCCATGGTATTGCCATGATAGGCATTATGGCACGAAATGAGTTGGCTTCGACCCGTAACTCTACGAGCGAGTTTTAATGCACCTTCAGTAGCTTCAGTTCCTGAATTGACCAAATAGGTTTTCTCTAAAGGTTTTGGTAAAAAGAAAGCCAATAATTTACAATATTCAATCGCTGGACTTTGAGCATATTCACCATAAACCATTACATGAGAATATTTGTCGAGTTGATTTTTGATGGCATCATTGACTTTTTTAGGCTGATGTCCTAGCGAACAAGCCGAAACACCGGCGACAAAATCAAGGTATTTTTTATTGTTGGTGTCGTAAATATAAGAACCAAAGGCATGCGAAACTTCCATTCCTAAAGGATAAGGACTTGTTTGTGCTTGGAACTGAAGGAAATCTGTATTCATTTTTAGTGTAGAAATAGACTAAATCAAGAAGTTTTTAAAAATTAATTTTTCTAAAACCCTTTATTTATTAATAGGTTTTGGTGGCGGATTGTTCTTGTCATAATCCAATGTTTCTTTTCTAACCTTCAGCGGAAGGTTTTCCTTTTCCATCGCTGCCTTACTTTCTTTTATTATTTTGTCATTCATTTCATTCTCTTCAGGCGGAAAAATATCTTCCTTGCTTTTGATGCGTTCATCGCCACGCCAAATAAATCCGCGAAGTTTTCTTGCGTTTTCTGGCAGGTCTTTTTCAGGATAAATATCACCGTCAATATTCGTAAAAAAAGTCATCGTATCAATGGTATTCTCATTTAACGTCATGTTGATTTTACTGCTTACATTTTTATTAATACCAATCAGTTCGTGGGCATCATTTCGCATAAAATAGACCACTTCGGTATTCTTTACGACATCAGCTTCATACAGTTTATTATCTTTAAATTTACCGTACAGATTGAGTCCTTTGACTTGATTGTAGCCGGTGCCTAAAGTATCTTTAGAAATTAAAAAAGCATTATTAAGCACTTTTAACGAATCGAGTTTTTCGGTTTCTTTATTTCCAATCAGATGCATCACATCGCCTGTCATTTGATTTTCGAAATTCCATAAAATGGGTTTGCCAATAAGCTGCGTCAAATTGGTTTTCTGGCTAGAATGAATTGAATCGCATTTCCCACTCAAATCGGTTTTATAAAATCGTGCATTTTTAAACGCCCTAATAATTCGGTTTTCTGGTTTTCCGGTGACCATCAACACTTTTCCGTGAATGTACACAGAATCTTTATCGACCAAATTAATAGCTACAGCTCTTTTGGTAACGAACAACGAATCTTTTTGTTTGTATACCTCAGCATAATGTCCTTTTATAATCCCTTTATTGATGGTATCCGTAATTTTAACATTGTTCGTTGCTGAAGCAAATTCAATTTTTCGATCATAATACAAGCTGTCGCCTTCAATGAGTCGGTCTTTGTATTTGATATAAGATTTCCTTAAAAAATGACCGACATTTTTCTTACTGTCATAAAACCCTTTTTCGGTATAAATAAAATTTTGTTCACTCGTTATCGTTGAAGGACCGAACAAGTAGGAGTGTCCCGAATTGTTATAATAATCCAAATGATTTGATTTTACTACATATTTTGGATTGGTGATGGTCACTGCAGTCAGAAATTGAAACTTTTTTTCGGATGCAAAGTACCTTCCCGACTTGCTTTTTAATATATTGTCTTTATTAGTGATGGTTCCATAGGTGGTATAATAAGCTTGCTGCGTATTGCGGTCAAAATTTAGAGTATCAGTAGCCAATGTCATATCGGGCGAACGCATCACTACATTCCCAGTGGCGTATGCTTGTTTCACATTTCCATTGTATTCTGCGTACTTGCTGTTCATAAAAAGTGTGTCACCCTGCACCATTCGAACATCGCCGAATGCTTTAATGTAATTTTCCTTTTGAAAATAATAGGCCTTGTTGCAAAACATTTTTACACCGTCGTGGTTGATGCGCACGTTTCCAGTCAGTAAGAAAGCATCGGGTATTTCGGTTTGGTTGATATCAGCAAAATCAGAATACTCGATGATGATCTTTTTTGGTGTTTGAGCCAACCCGTTATAAATTTCTGAAAATAAGATGGCAATAATAATGAAAAAAGATATTTTTTTCAATGGCTAATTTTTTTCCAAATTTATAAAAAACGCAGCTACCAAAACGGTTATTAAGAATTATTTATAACTTGATTGGATTGGTGCGCAAATTTTTATATTTGTACGACAGGCTCGTCAAAATAAAAAAACAATGAAAAATATAATTCTCTTGGCCATGATTGGTTTGACCCTCTCAGTTAATGCTCAAAATAAAAAAAAGAAATCCATGCCCACTCTTAAAAAAGAAAATGTAGTTGAAACAAAAAAAGTGGTGTATCAAGTATTCACGAGGCTATTCGGAAATAAAAACACAACTAATAAACCGTGGGGAACTATAGAAGAAAATGGTGTTGGGAAGTTTAATGATTTTACGGATAAGGCCTTACAAGAAATTAAAAAACTGGGCGTAACCCATATTTGGTATACCGGAGTGCCCCATCATGCCTTGGTTCGCGATTATACTTCAATCGGAATTTCAAATGATGACCCAGAAGTGGTGAAAGGTCGCGCAGGTTCGCCTTACGCCGTAAAAGATTATTACAATGTCAATCCCGATTTGGCAGTAAATCCAGCCAAGAGGCTTGAGGAATTTGAAGCTTTGATTGCAAGGACGCATAAAAACGGATTGAAAGCGATGATTGATATTGTTCCCAACCACATTGCCAGAAAATACGAAGGAAAATCCAATCCAAAAGGCGTTCGTGATTTTGGTGCAGACGATGATGAAACCGTCGAATACGCTCGAAACAACAATTTTTATTACATTCCCGGTCAACCATTTCAGGTTCCAACTTCCGATTCTTACAAACCTTTAAATGGTGAAAAAAATCCATTGATTGATGGAAAGTTTGATGAAAATCCAGCGAAATGGACAGGTAACGGCTCGAGAATGGCCATGCCTGATATAAACGATTGGTATGAAACGGTCAAAATAAATTACGGCGTCCGGCCCGATGGTTCAAAAGATTTTCCTGAATTACCGGCAGGATTTGACAGAAAATCGTACAAAGAACATAATGCTTTTTGGAAAGACAAAGATGTACCGAATTCTTGGAAAAAATTTCGAGATATCGCATTATACTGGACAGCCAAAGGCATTGATGGTTTTAGATATGACATGGCAGAAATGGTTCCGTATGAGTTCTGGAGTTACATGAATTCGGCCATTAAAATGAAAAATCCAAATGCTTTTTTGCTGGCGGAAGTATACAATCCAAATGAAGCGCGCAACTATATTCATTTGGGAAAAATGGATTATTTGTATGACAAAGTGATGTTGTATGACAAGTTGAAAGAAGTAATCCAGGGAAAAAGTTTACCGGATCCAATCTCTGACATACAGAAAGCAAATGCAGATATCGAGCATCACATGTTTCATTTTTTAGACAATCACGACGAGCAACGTTTGGCAAGCCCCGAATTTGCAGGAAGTGGAGAAAAAGGCAAACCGTTAATGGTAATTTCAACAACAATTAGTAGCTCGCCCACGATGATTTATTTCGGACAAGAAGTAGGGGAAGCGGGAAACGAAAATGGTGGTTTTGGCACCCATTCAAGAACTTCTATTTTTGATTATGTCGGTGTTCCGAGTCACCAACGATGGATGAACGGCGGTAAATTTGATGGAGGGCGGTTGACACAGTCCGAAAAGGAGCTACGCGAATTTTATAAAAAACTATTAAATTTCTCTATTCACAGTACAGCGTTAATGGGAAAATTTGCAGAGATACAAACAAGCAATCGGCAATATACAACTAGCTACGACCCAGGAATTTATTCTTTTGTGAGATGGTCTGAAACCCAAAAGCTGATTATTGTGACGAATTTTTCTTGGCTCACGACAAGTACTTTTGATTTAGCGGTTCCAGTAGAAATTATTAAATCTTGGAAATTAAAAGACGGTAGTTATGCGCTGAAGGACGCACTGAACGCAAGTACCAAATCAAAGTTGATTGTTAAAAACGGATTAGGTAAAGTAGCTTTAAAGATTGCGCCTTCGGAGTCTTTTGTTTTTGAAGTCCAAAAATAATTTATTGTAATAAATAAGTCATTTTGCTTTGGTTGGATGATGGCACTTTTGAAAAAGTAGGATATTTTAGACGATGTTAAAAAATACACGAAAACCGTTAGTGCCATTGGCGGGCGTTTAGAGTCTTATTGCCTTAAAAAAATTAAGTTGATCTCTGCTTTTTCAGCGTCAATTTCAGAATAAAAAATCCAATAATTCCTGCGATAAATGAGGCAACTAAAATGGCTATTTTAGAATGGTTGATCACTTCTTGATTCTCGAACGCCAAAAGTGTAATAAAAATGGACATTGTAAATCCGATCCCTCCCAAAAAACCCACCCCAATAATATTTCTCCATTTTAGGTCGCTGGGCAGTGCGCAAATTCCTGTAGTGACACCGAGCAGACAAAACAAAACTATGCCGATAGGTTTTCCCAATACCAATCCGAAAATGATGCCTAAACTATTGGCTTGAATTAAGTTGCTTGTCCAATTTTCATTTATGATGATGGCAGTATTGGCTAATGCGAACAAAGGCAAAATGAAAAAAGCGACCGGTTTGTGCAAATAAGATTGTAATATGTAAGAAGCAGATCTTTTATTTCCATTACCAAAAGGCACAACAAAAGCCAATAAAACACCTGTAATCGTGCCGTGAATGCCTGAATTTAGCATGAAGTACCACATCAGAATACCGCCAATCAAATACGGAATTAAATTGTTTACTTTCATTCGATTTAAAACAAACAGTAGCAGCCAAATAGCCACTGCGATGCCCAAATTCGACAACATTATCGTTTCGGTATAAAAAATTGCAATTACGATAATCGCGCCCAAATCGTCAATGACGGCTAAGGCTGTCAGAAAAACTTTGAGCGAGATCGGTACGCGTTTCCCAAGCAGCGACAAAATCCCTATCGCAAAGGCAATGTCTGTGGCCATAGGTATTCCTGCTCCGTTTTTTGTTGGCATACCTATATTGAACAGTAAAAATATTCCAGCAGGAACCACCATTCCTCCTAAGGCGCCAACAATAGGCAAGGCTGCCGATTTCCAGTCCGATAGTTCGCCCAAAAATATTTCACGTTCTAGTTCCAGTCCAATGAGCAGAAAAAAAACAGCCATTAAACCATCGTTAATCCACTCGACTAAAGTGTGACTTCCAAGTTGGGTATGCCAAAATTCGATATATGGTGACTGCCATACAGAATTGGCCAATGTAAGGGAGAGCAATGTTACCAAAACTAAAATCATTCCTCCAGCTTTTTCGCTTTCAAAGAATGTGGTAAATAGTTTGGTTAACTTCATTATTTTTTTATCTAAAAACGCCTTGATTTCTCAAAGCGTTCTTCGTTTATTTGGTAATTGTTTGTTTTCTATCGGGACCTACCGAGACAATTCTTATCGGTACTTCGACTTCTTTTTCGATGAATTCGATGTATTGCTTTAATTCAATCGGTAATTGTTGATAGGAAGTCATTCGGGTTAAATCGGCTTTCCAGCCCTTAAATTCTTTATAAATTGGCTTTACATTTTTGGGTTCAATATTATATGGCAAATGATTAATTCTTTCGCCTTTGTATTCGTAGGCGGTGCAAACTTTTAGGGTTTCAAATCCCGATAGAACATCGCCTTTCATCATCATCAACTGCGTAACACCATTAACTTGCACCGCATATTTTAACGCGACCAAATCAAGCCAGCCACAGCGTCTTTGGCGACCGGTGACCGAACCAAATTCGTTTCCAACACTAGCCATCATCGCACCGGCTTGTTCAAAATCTTCTGTAGGAAAAGGACCACTTCCGACACGAGTGGTGTAGGCTTTGAAAATTCCGTAGACTTCTTTTATTTTATTGGGTGCAATGCCTAAACCGGTGCAAGCTCCAGCAGCAGTCGTATTTGAAGAAGTCACAAAGGGGTAGGTCCCAAAATCAACATCGAGCAGCGAACCCTGCGCGCCTTCACACAAGATCGATTTTCCTGCTTTTTGCGCTTGGTGCAAATATTCTTCGCTGTCAATAAAAGTAAGTGTTTTTAAATCTTCAATAGCATCAAAAAACTCTTTTTCAAGTTCAGCCAGATTATACTGAATGTTGACGTCGTAAAATTGAATCATCGCTTCATGCTTGTCGGCTAGGGCCCGGTATCGTTCTTTGAAATCTTCGAGCTCAATATCACCGACCCTGATGCCGTTCCTTCCGGTTTTATCCATGTAAGTTGGACCAATTCCTTTTAAGGTGGATCCGATTTTAGCTTTGCCCTTAGCGGCTTCAGAAGCGGCGTCCAACAAACGGTGGGTTGGTAATATTAAATGTGCTTTTCTGGACAAGAAGAGTTTGCTTTTGATATCCAAGTTAAATTTCGCCAAACCATCAATTTCACTTTTAAAAACGACCGGATCAATCACTACGCCGTTGCCAATAAGATTAATCGAATTTTTATGAAAAATCCCTGAAGGAATGGTTCTTAAAACATGTTTAATGCCATCAAATTCCAGGGTATGCCCCGCATTTGGACCGCCCTGAAAGCGAGCAATAATGTCGTACTTTGAGGTCAAGACGTCAACAATTTTTCCTTTGCCTTCGTCTCCCCATTGCAATCCTAGTAATAAATCTACGGTCATTTTATGTTTGTTAGTGTTGTCCTTAAAATGAAGAAACTTTGATCTGCCTCAATAATTAACTGTCGGTTTCTGATTTCTTTTTATTGCCATACAAATAGAGCGAATGGTTGTGGATTTCAATATTAAAAATCTCTTCAATTGTTTTTTTGATGATTTGAATTCTGGGATCGCAAAATTCGATGACCTCACCGGTGTCGGTCATAATGATGTGGTCGTGGTTTTTATCAAAATAGGATTTTTCGTAATGGGATTGGTTTTGCCCAAATTGGTGTTTTCGAACCAAAGCACAGTCGAGTAGGAGTTCAATGGTATTGTATAGCGTTGCTCGGCTGACCCGATAGTTTTTATTTTTCATCTTGAGATATAAATTCTCAATATCAAAGTGTTCTTCACTATCGTAAATTTCCTGAAGAATGGCAAAGCGTTCCGGAGTTTTTCGATGGCCTTTATTTTCGAGATACATTGTAAAAACATTTTTTACAATCTCTTGGTTTTTGCTGTTATCGGTCGAAATGAGTGTCATGCGGTAAAGGTAAATTATTATTCAGTACTATAAAAATTTCATGTTAAAACTTCTAACTTCACTTGTATGTTCCAAATCTTTCCAGTGAAAAAATTATTTTTTATTCACGCGGGCCACTTTATCTACACCATCAATTTTTTTAATATTGTCAATCAATTTTTTAAGGATGATATTGTTTTGCACAATCACGGTCACTTGGCCGTTAAAAATTCCAGCATCGCCGCTCAAAGAAATACTTTGGATATTGACATGCATATTGTTCGAAATCACTTTGGTCAATTCATTGGTCAATCCCAAGGTATCCATTCCTGTGATGTTCAGAATGGCCTTAAATTCTTGTTGCGACGAGTCGATCCATTTGGCAAGTATAATGCGATACGCGTAATTGGATTGCAAGCTAATGGCATTGGGACAATCTTTTTTATGAACTTTAATACCTTCGTTGATCGTCACAAATCCAAAAACTTCATCTCCCGGAATCGGATTGCAGCAACTAGACAATTTATAGTCGAGCTTATCCTGGTCAACACCAAAAACCAACATATCATAATTGCTGCTGATTATCGGTTTGTGAATGTCTTCATCTGCGGTGTTTGGCGTCCGTTTGATTTTATTTTTAAAAAAATTCATCAACGTATTGCTCTTTTGCGCGGCATAATCCTTGAGCTGTTGGTTTTCAATGGTTCCAATTCCCATTCGGTAAAATAGATCGAGACTGGTTTTCAATCTGAAAAAATTGACCAACTCATTTATTACCTGCTCGTTAATTGTTATTTTTAGGTGTTTTAATTTCCGCGTCAAAAGTTCTTTCCCATCCTCTCCAATTTTCTTGGTATTCTCATTTAGAATATTCCGAATTTTATTTTTCGCTCGAGACGTAGTCACATAATCCAACCAGTGCGCGGTGGGTTTTTGATTTTGAGATGTGATGATTTCAATTTGATCACCGCTTTTCAATTCGGTGTTCAATGGCACCAATTTACCATTTACTCTTGTGCCTCTGGTACGTATGCCGATTTCGGAGTGAATGCTGAATGCAAAATCAAGCGAAGTGGCGCCTTTCGGTAAAGATTTTATTTCGCCTTTTGGCGTAAAAACAAATATTTCCTTGGCATACAAGTTCATTTTAAAATCTTCTACAAAGTCCACCGCGTTTGTTTCCGAATTCTCCAAGGCTTCTTTAAGCAAATTCAGCCACACGTCGAGACCACTTTCTTCAGTCGCGCCTTGTTTGTATTTGTAATGTGCTGCATATCCTTTTTCGGCAATTTCATCCATTCGCTCGCTTCGAACCTGAATTTCGACCCAGCGCCCTTTCGGACCCATGACGGTGATGTGCAGGGCTTCATAGCCTGTAGATTTTGGAGATGAAATCCAGTCGCGCAATCGGCTCGGACTCGGACGGTAATGATCGGTCACGATGGAGTATATTTTCCAAGCGATAAACTTCTCGTCATGTGGATTGGATTTGTAAACAATCCGTAGCGCAAATTTGTCATACACTTCATCAAAGCTTACATTTTGCGCCTTCATTTTCCTGCGAATGGAATAAATAGATTTCGGTCGGCCTTTAATGATATAATCAACGCCTTCTAAATCCAGTGACTTTTTAAGCACTTCTGTAATGTCGTTGATGTAGGCGTCTTGTTCCTCTTTGGTTTCTTTGATTTTGCTAAGTATATCATTGTATACCATGGGTTCTGTGTATTTTAACCCCAAATCCTCGAGCTTGGTTTTAATATTATACAATCCTAAACGGTGGGCGAGCGGAGCATAAATATATAATGTTTCAGAGGCTATTTTGATTTGTTTGGGCTCAGGCATCGAATCCATCGTCTGCATGTTATGCAAACGGTCGGCAAGTTTGATCAGGATGACCCGAACATCATCGTTTAAAGTCAACAGCATCTTACGGAAATTTTCCGCCTGCATCGAAACATTTAGGTCTTTTTGTACTTGAGAAATCTTGGTGAGTCCTTCGACGAGTTGTGCCACTTTGGGATTAAACATTTTTTCAATCTCGGCAATAGTGATATCAGTATCCTCGACCACATCGTGCATTAGCGCCGCAGCGATGGAGGTAGCGCCGAGACCTATTTCTGAAGCCACAATTTTAGCAACGGCAATAGGGTGGAATATATAAGCTTCACCCGATTTTCGGCGTTGTTCCTGATGGGCTTCAACCGATACGTCAAAAGCTTTACGTATGAGTTTCTTGTCATCAGGGGTTAGGGTTTGATAGCTGATGCGAAGTAATTCTTTGTATTCTCTAGCAATTATTTTGTTTTCTTTTTCAATATCAATCTCCACCATAGTCTTTGTAGTTCAATTCTTAAAATTAAGGATAAGATTTCAGATAAGCAAATAGTTGCT
>JACMOK010000080.1 GCA_014378065.1 Flavobacterium sp. | reverse complement strand
TCAATTAAAAGTGCCGAGGCGTTAAAATAATAAACAACAAACAACAAACAAAATCCAGAAAGCCAAGTAAAGTAGGCCTCATATTTAAACCAATGCAGGTGTTTGGGAATGTTTTCGGGTGCTACTTTGTATTTTTCAACATAGTAAAAGCCGCCTCCGTGCACCGCCCAAAGATTGCCTGCCAATTCGTCTCGAACATTTTCAGTTCGGTTTAAAGCATTTTCAAGAAAGACAAAATAAAACGAAGCACCAATCCACGCGATGCCGAAAGTAATATGCATCAAGCGAACTACGATATTCAGCCATTCCATCATATGACTCTCCAACGGGGTGCCTTTTACTAAAATATAAGTATTGACAAGTATCCCCACGATGGCCAAAAGTATTCCGGTGTAAATATAATTTTGACCAGTCACTTTTATGGCATCGTGCTCTTCCGTTTCTTTGGTATGCTGACTAATTGTAAGGCTTGGCATTTTGTAGGATAAGTAGCCTAACCCAATTAAGACACCAAAATAGACCACGTACAAAACAATTAATATAAAAGTACTTATTGCCACTATTTGCTAATTTTACCAAAGATTCTTAATCTGCTGATACCTCCGTCGGGAAAAATATTCATTCTGAGGTGTGTAATTGGATTTGCGCTGTTTAATTCTTTCACAAATTCGTGTTCGTGGTCGGCACTTAATTTTTGTTGAGGCAACAAGATTTGCCAATTTGCGCCTTGCAACGCATCATGCTCGGCAACACAAGCTTCTATCGAACAACTATCAGGATAATTCCCTTTGAAATGACAAGTATCCACTACAATGCGCTCGACCGTTCCCTTGTGCGCCAGTTTTAGAATTACCCAATCTTTGTTATTCGGTATGCGGTTTCTTTTGGTTTCCCAACCATCACCCATATTGGCACCGCGATTCGGCATGATTAAATTTTCCATGGCACTAAAAAACATGTCGTTACAAGCAATAGCTTGCCCCCCATTGATTGCCGCCGCCAAATCGATTGTTTCTTCGTTAGATATCCGATCCCAATTTTTAAATACTTCCCCATACACGCGCAGTCTTGCCACTCCGCCATCGGGATAGATGTGCAAACGAACATGTGTAAAGATTTCGTTGCTTTGGCTTGCGTAAAAATTTTGAGAACCAGCATCCAAATGCGACTTCAGTAATATTTCTTGCCACGGTAGTGCATCCCAATCGACAATTTGATCGGCCTGGGCTATATTTATTGCCTCGATTGAAGCGTGTGGCGGATGGTTTCCTAAAAAGAAATGCGTATCGATATCAAAACCTTTTATTTTTCCTGACGTAGCTAGTTGTATGACGGCCCAATCGTGCCCCTGCGTCCTTTTTCTTCTGCTCTCCCAGCCATCCATCCATTTACCCCTATCGGTATACTTGTCGGCAATAAATACACCACGGGTTGCAGCAATAAGATTCTCTTTTTCTGCAAAAAAATCATCTGTAGCAAACAAAACTTTTCCGCCCAATTTTTCGGCGGCCAAATCTGTGAGTTGTGTAAATGCGGCAGATTCTTTAATTATTTCGGTAACTTTTTCAAAAGCCATTGTCCTTTATTTTTGTTTTTTATCAATTTGTCTTGAAAGACCGTTTCACCATTTACTATGGTTTCAATCACTACACCTTGTAAGGTTTGTGCAATGTAGGGACTTATTTTATATCTGAAAAAAATATCTGCCGCCTCGATTGTTTGGGTTTGATCCGGATTCCAAATCACAAAATCAGCATCCTTACCAAGAGCTATTTCGCCTTTGGTATCAGATTGAATAAAACGTGCAGGATGTGAAGTCACTAACGGAATGAATTGTTCCAAGGACATGCTGTTTTTTAAAGCAGCCCAAGAGGCAGTCAATAAAAACTGAATACCAGCAATACCGCCCCATGCTTTTAACAAGTTGCCCGTTTCCATTTCTTTAAGATTGGGTGGTGCCGGCGAATGATCAGTAGTTATAAAATCGAGTATGCCTGTCGACAACGCTTGTTTTAGTTGGGCATTGTTGGCGAGTTCTCTAATAGGTGGTGCGCACTTGTATATTGATTGGGCATCCGGAATGTCTTCGGCGTTGAAGTAAAGATATTGGCTACAAGTTTCAGCGGTAAGGAGTAAACCTTCTTCTTTGGCTGCGGCAATCTGATGTAAAGCTTCCGCAGAGGAAACATGAACAATATGCACCGCGCACTGATGTTTGCGACACAGTCTGATCATTAGCGCTATCGCCGCGTTTTCCCATTGCTTTGGTCGGCTGGCCAAGTAATGCTGGTAACTGCTTGGATGGTTTTCGAAATCGCAGGCTATTTCCATATCATACAGTTCACAATGCACCAATAACGGCAAGTTGTGTTTGGCTAGGATAGGCATGGCCTCATCGAGATCTTTTTCGGTAACATTAGGGAATTCATCAATGCCGGAATGGGTCAAAAAACATTTCACGCCCACCACGCCTGCATTAATCAGGGCTTCTAAATGCGAAGCATTACCAGGAATTAAACCCGCATAAAAACCCACGTTTACGTTGAGCTTGCCCTGCGATGCGGTCAGTTTTTGCTCAAAGGCACTTTGTGTAGTGGTAACCGGACTCGCATTGAGCGGCATATCGATAATGGTCGTCGTACCTCCTGCTGCTGCTGCCTGAGTTGCGCTATCAAATCCTTCCCATAAGGTTCTTCCAGGCTCATTAACATGAACGTGAACGTCGATCACACCGGGTATGATCAACTGATTTCCAAAATCCTCAACATCATCTAGTTTTTCAAAATGAATGGCAGTAATAGTTTTATTAAAACATACCGTGGCAGGTTGCAGTTTATTTTGAACCCAAACTCTTTGACTATATATTTTTCTTTCTTCCACTTTAAATTGAATGATATATTTAGGCTTACAAATATAGTTTTAAATAAAAA
This sequence comes from Flavobacterium sp., assembly GCA_014378065.1. Lineage (GTDB taxonomy): Bacteria > Bacteroidota > Bacteroidia > Flavobacteriales > Flavobacteriaceae > Flavobacterium. The sequence continues at coordinate 3,309 of JACMOK010000080.1, read as the reverse complement.
AAATACAAGTCACTAGCGTTTTTAAGTGTGTTTTTTCCAAGTGTAGGTTTCATCTTTAAACATCTCTTTTCCGTAAATCGGAACTTTGCTCTTTATTTCTTCGACTAAAAATTCCACTGCCTGAAAAACTACTTTTCTGTGTGGAGCCGACACAAATACGAACAGACAAACTTCACCCGTTTTTACAAGTCCTAAACTGTGATAGAGGTGCAAACAAGACAACTCGTATTTGGCAAACGCTGCTTCGCGAATATCATGAAAACACTTGTCTGCCATTTCTTCATAGGCAGAATAGTCAATTGCTGCAACGGCTTTTCCATCGATCAGATCGGCACGAACCTGCCCGAGAAAAATGCTGTGTGCCCCAATAGTGGTTTTACTCTGATGTTTTGCGATCGCCTCGCTAATAAAAATTGCAGGTATTGGTCCTGTTATGAACGATTTTTTTTTAGGTTTATCGAAACTCATTTTTATATTTTAGGTATTAGTTTTTCTAAAGCGTCTATCCCCTTTTCTAAATGGTAAACTTGCGTGAATCCGTGATTAAGTATATAATGCGCTGCAGTTTCACTTCTATTTCCGTGTTGGCACATCAAAATTATCTTTTGGTTTTTGGGTGTCTTGGCTAAGAAATCGTCGAGTTGTGATAAAGGCACGCATTGAATACAAGCAAATTCTAACTTGGGTTCTTCATATTCTTCTCTGATATCAATTACGAGTTGGTCGTCATTTAGCATGTTATTTAAAAAAGTAGTGGCAGATATACCGATGGTTGTGCTGGTCGAATGGTTCAAAATAGACAACCCCCTCTGCATTCCTTTTTCAATTTCAGCTTTGTTTTTATTAAAATTGATGGTTTGAAAATGGTGTTTCAGTCCATCATACAACAGCAACTTTCCATTTAAAACCGTTCCTATGCCTAGAATTATTTTAAGGACTTCCGTGGCTTGCAACAATCCTAAAGTATTGGGTAAAATTCCCAAGATGCCCGAGTCGTTGCAATCAAGCTGCGGTAAACTTGCCTCCTTTTCTGGAAACAAGCATCGATAAGATGGTCCATTTTTATAATGTAACACTGACATTTGCCCTTGAAATTTATGGACTGACGCATAGACCATTGGTATCTTTTTTACCAAGGCTATATCATTAATTAGGTAACGTGTTTCGATATTGTCTGTGCAATCTACCAGAATTTGGTAATCGGCTACCATTGCAAAAGCATTAGTCCTATTAAAATCATTCGGATATGGAATGACTTGCACTTCTGGATTTTGTTTAGAAACTATTCCCGCGGCAACGACAGCTTTATTTTTACCACAATCTGACGCGCGGTAGAGCCATTGTCGGTGCAAATTGGTCTCTTCAATCGCATCACCATCTACAATGCCGATAAAACCTATGCCGGCGGCTACTAAATTTTGCAAAACAGGACAGCCCAAACCACCGGCACCAATTACCAAGACTTTCGCTGAAGCCAGTTTCTGTTGTCCTAAAAGTCCAATTTCAGGTAAGGCGATCTGTTTTTCGTATCGTTTAGAAAGCATTGTCATGATTTAATTTTTTAACCGCCCGAAAACGGAGGTAATAGCGCCAGTTCATCATTATGTTTTAGTTTCTCCTTTGTATTCACAATGGATTGGTTTACAGCGATAACATAAGGTATATTTTTCATTTCTGGATAGCAGATTTCGAGTTTGGATTGTAACCGTTTTAAAGAACTATCCGTTATATCCAGCGGAAACTGCTCTTCATTCTTTTGTGCAATATCGGCTAGAATTCCAAAATACTTTACAGTTAAGATGTCCATCATATTTTTATTAAGTAGTGTAAAGTTTGACAATGGCAATGACAAGTACAAAGGCCAAAACATTTCGCAAGGTACGTGTGTCGAATTTTTTACTGCCGTAATAACCCCCAAAAACGCCACCGAGCAATACCAAAGCAATTAACAATATGGAGGAGGAAGGTAAGGTTCCCCCTTTAACTGCAAATCCAAAAAGTCCCGCTATAGAATTGACAAAAATAAACAGGGCCGAGACTGCAGCGGTTTGCTTCATATTGGCCCAGCCCAGCAAAAGTATTACGGGACTCAAAATAATGCCGCCGCCAATTCCGATGAGACCAGATAAAAATCCGATCGAGGCACCAATCAATAGTGCCAATGGTATGTGTATGGGCTTTATTTCCGACTTGGTTTTTCCAAAAAATCCGAGCAAACGCATGACCGCGATTATTAAAACCGAAGCCAAAATAATTTTGTAATAATGGGTTTGAATGGTGAGAAGTCCGCCTAAAAAAGAAAACGGAATTGAAGCTATGGCAAAAGGATAAAACAATCTGGCTTCAAACTTCCTTTCCCTGTAATAAAAATAGAACGAAATTCCCGAGACCAAAATATTCAACAGCAAAGCGGTAGGTTTGATAAAGGCAATAGGAAAGGCAAAAAAAGTCATCAATGCCAAATAACCACTGGCTCCGCCATGTCCTACACTCGCATACAGAAAGGCCACCAGAGGCAATAAAAAAAGCAACGCGGGCGAATGGATTAATTCAGTAAGATTCATAAAATTGGTCAATTAATAGCTTTTGGTTTTTAATGATGGTCTTTTAGATTTGGCAAAATAAGTTGAAATTATTCCCATATTGCCATAGAAAAACAAAGATAACCACTATTTTATTTTTTTAAATGGGATACACCTCAACTTTATCGCCCAGTACCTTCTGATAAGTCCCTTCTTGTAAATAAACTAGGGCATTTGCCAGTGCAAAAGAGTTCAGCATAGCAGAATCCTGATGTGAAAGAATGGTGACCTGCCCTCCTAAAACAATTGCTTTTAAAAACTGGCAACGCGAATTGGACACGCTGTAGTCGTGCGCAAGTTTTTTTTGAAGGGTTGCGTTGTACTTTGTTTGAAATCCCGAAAGTTTGGCTAAAGTAGGCAGTACGTATATATAAAAACATGTCATACCTGCCGCAGGATTTCCTGGCAACGCAAAGATCAACTTATCTTCCCATTGTCCGGCCCATAGCGGTTTCCCTGGTTTTTGATTTACTTTATAAAATAATGTGGTTGCCTTCAAACTTTGCAAGGCACGACCTACATAATCATGATCTCCGACAGAAATGCCTCCTGAAATAACCAAGAGATCATTTTCAGCAATGGCTGTGCCGAGTATGGTTTTAGTTAAATCAAAATCATCGGCAACGGCATAAAGTGTTACCGCTTCATAATGGGCCTCGGCCAGAGCCGCTTTTAACATGATCCCGTTGCTTTCATATACCTTGCCATGAGGCAAAGGCAAACCCGG
>JACMOK010000079.1 GCA_014378065.1 Flavobacterium sp. | reverse complement strand
ATACAAGCTATTATTATTTATGATGTCAGTGGAAAACGCATCGTAACTTACATTCCCAAAGAAAAGAGTAGGACATTTACAGACAGTTTCGACTTTGCCAAGGGCGTTTATTTTGCAAAAATAACCTTGGAAAGTGGTTTGATATTTACAAAAAAAATAAGGAATTAAGAATACTTTCTTCTTAAGTCAGCACAAAAAAAATCCGTCTCATTTTCACAAGACGGATTTTTTATACTCTAATTTAAAGTTACTTCACCAAAGTCATTTCATCGACGATGTGTTTGGCACCCGAGAATTTCTCAATTACCCATAAAACGTAACGAATGTCTACATTAATCGTGCGCTGTAGTTTAGGATCAAAGATTACATCACCCGCCATGGCTTCAATATTGCCATCGAATGCCAACCCAATCAGTTCTCCCTTTCCGTTCAATACCGGTGATCCTGAATTTCCACCCGTGATATCATTGTCTGTTAAGAAATTCACATGCATTGAACCATCTTTATCTGCAAAACGTCCGTAATCTTTATTTTTGTTCATCTCGATCACACGAACTGGCATGTCGAATTCTTCGTCGCCTTTTTTGTATTTTTTGACCATCCCATCCATTGTGGTGTAGTTGTTTGTTTTGGCGTCATTGCGCTTATCTGCCGGTAAAGCACGTACTTTTCCATAGGACAAACGCAGGGTTGAATTGGCATCAGGATATTTAATGGTTCCAATTTTTGATTCTCTTAAACCCTCTACCAACAATCGAAAAGCCATTCCGTAATTGTTTTGGGCTTTGGTAATTTCGGGTGATTTTGAATTAAAATGGCTGATCATATCGTTCGAAATCATATATAGGGGATCGTTATCCAATGTCATTTGATTCGGCTCCGATAAAAATTTCTCAATTCTTTCTTTCGACGTCAAAATGCTGGTATCAAAAGTCGCATTCACATATTTGGTAAAATCATAATTGTTTTCCAATGCAATTTTCTCCACCATCGGCGCAATGGCATATCCTTTAGATTTCATAGCATACAAATTTAATTGGGCAGCCATCAATTCTTTTTCAGCAGGAAGATACAATTCTTTGTACATCTCGTCAACCATTTCAGTAATGGCGGGAACCATTTCCTTGCGTTTCGCTGGATCTGCTTTTACATAATTATCGAGTTGCTTGCCAATAGTTCTGCCTGATGTGCCGAAAGCAGTCGTTCTAAACAATTGTTGTAAATAGTTGTCATGACGGGCCTTTTCGTTTGTAATACTATAATACAAATTGATGTTGGCAATCACAGCACCATACTTTGCTTTGTTTGCTGACTTGTTGGCCCATTGGTCGAACTTGGCTTCTTGAACCGCCTTAGATGCAGCGGTGCCGAATTTGGTCAAAGCATCAATCATGCCTTGGCGATTTTTCCAATAGTTAGCCGTACCTGCATATTTAGAAGCATACACCAACCGAAGCGCAGCGCTTTGATCCATGTATTTCTTCATTTTATCCATTCCAGTTTTGGCGCCCTCTACCCATGCAGGATAGGAAAACTTTACGTTTTGCTCGATTCCTCCCGCTGGCATCCAACGATTGGTTCTTCCGGGATATCCCAAAATCATGGCAAAATCGCCTTCTTTTACCCCCTTTAAATTAACAGGCAAATAATGTTTCGGATTTAAAGGCACATTGTTTTCTGCATATTCCGCAGGATTTCCTTCCTTATCAGCATAAATTCGGAACATCGAAAAATCTGCCGTGTGTCGTGGCCATTCCCAGTTGTCAGTGTCGCCACCAAATTTTCCTAAACTTTCTGGAGGAACGCCTACCAAACGAACGTCTTTATAATCTTGGTAAACAAAATAATAGTATTCGTTTCCTTGAAAAAACGGACGCACCGACACCGTATATTTTCCTCCTTCGTTGTTTTCTTTTTCAATCACCGCTATTTCTTGATTCACGGCTTTCTCCCGCTCCAACTCGGTCATTTTGTCATTCACCTTTGATAAGATCCTTTTAGAAACATCATCCATACGCACAAAGAAACGCACGTACAAACTAGAAGGCTTTTTTTCTTCTTTTCTACTCTCTGCCCAATAACCGTCTTTGAGATAATTTTTATCGGCTGTCGACAATTCCGCTACGGCGTCATAACCACAATGGTGATTGGTCAACACCAAGCCGTCTTTTGAAATCAGCTCGGCTGTGCAGCCGCCATTAAACTGAACAATCGCATCCTTTAGACTGTGGTGGTTGACACTGTAGATTTCTTCAGAAGTCAATTGCAACCCCATTTTTTGCATGTCTCTGTGGTTTAAGCGTTCAATAAACATCAAAAACCACATGCCTTCGTCGGCCTTTGCGCTCATTGGCACCAACATCATCCCCACGAGCAAGGATAAAATAATTTTTTTCATTTGTATAAATTGTTAGTTAGTAACTTGGGATACGAGTCGGTCAAAAGTTTTTTTATCACATGGCGCCGAAAAATTATCCCAATTTTAGCCTACGAATATAATTCATTTTCAATTTAGCCTTTAATGAAAAGCATGAAAACTAAATCGTTGTAGTAAATTTTAACTTATTATTTAGATTTTGGGCGAATGGCCGGGCTATTCGCTCTATCTTTTGTTGAATTGCATTCCACAAAAGGATGCCGCTGCTATCCCTATCGCAATAAAAAAGCCATCTCTACAGACAGCTTAAATATTTTTATGAAACATCCCATTAGTCGTTGAGCATCTTCCATAATTTATCTTTTAATTCGGTCAACCCTTGCTGAGCCACCGAAGAAATAAACAGATAAGGTATGCTTTTAAAATCCTTGTCAAGCTGAATTTTTAATTCTGCTTTTAATTCTTCATCGAGCATATCGCATTTCGAAATCACCAACATGCGCTCTTTATCTAGCATTTCAGGATTGTATTTTGTCAATTCATTCAGTAAAATATCATATTCTGCTTTAATGTCTGGCGTGTCCACGGGCACTAAAAATAGCAAAGTTGAATTGCGTTCAATATGGCGTAAAAAATAATGTCCCAAACCTTTCCCCTCAGCGGCACCTTCAATAATACCGGGAATATCAGCAATGACAAACGACTGGTAATCGCGGTAAGCCACAATTCCCAAGTTTGGTTTTAACGTCGTAAACGGATAATCGGCGATCTTGGGTTTGGCAGATGTCAGCACTGAAAGCAAAGTCGATTTTCCTGCATTCGGAAAACCTACCAATCCAACATCGGCCAGTACTTTTAATTCCAACACCACATCCATCTCTGCACCTGGCAAACCTGGTTGGGAATACCGTGGCGTTTGATTCGTCGAACTTCTGAAATGCCAGTTGCCCAAACCTCCTTTGCCCCCTTGTGCCAATACTCTTTTCTCACCGTCTTCGGTAATTTCAAAAAGAATTTCATTGTTTTCCTTGTCGCGCACCACCGTGCCCAGTGGCACTTCGATAAATTTGTCATCACCATCCGCTCCTGTACTTCGATCACCACCGCCATCACCGCCATGACCGGCTTTGATGTGTCGGGCAAATTTGAGGTGAAATAACGTCCACAGGCTTTTGCTTCCAACCAAAAAAACGTGTCCACCACGACCTCCATCTCCTCCATCCGGCCCGCCTTTCTCAATAAATTTTTCGCGATGTAAATGCGTAGAGCCTTTTCCTCCCTTTCCGGAAGAAACATATATTTTTACATAATCTACAAAATTGCCCTCAGTCATCTTATCCTTTATATTTATTATTCACTAGCTTTTTTACCGATCTGACAGCTATACTTTTTAGTCCTGTATGGCCTTCACCATCACTTTATCGATCTTCACGCCATCCATATCAATCACTTCGAGTTCAAATCGGTGCCAAATAAGTTTCTCTCCTTGTTTCGGAATTCTAGACAATTCAGTCATGATCAATCCGCTGACCGTGGTCACTTCATAATCGCTGGTTAAATCATCCAGATCAAAATAAGTCAGAAAATCATGCAGCGAATAATGACCGTCAACGAGCCAGGTGCCGTCTTCTCTTGCCACGAGTTGAAAATCATCCTTATAAAACTCCGAAGCATCTCCTACAAGCGCTTCCAATATGTCATTTAACGTAATTATTCCTTGAAAAACGCCGTATTCATCAGACACAAAAGCATAATGAATACCACTTTTTTTGAAGTTTTCCAAGGCTTTGTAGGCCGTGGTCTGTTCCATAATAAATGGGGCTTCGGTCATAATCTCTTCAAGATTAAAATTGTCATTTTCAAAATGAGCAAAAATATTCTTGAGGTTTACCACACCAATAATATCGTCATAATTTTTGTCGTAAACCGGATAAATGGAATGCAGTTCTTGGAGCATTAAATTCTTAACCTGATTTTTATCAGAATGCAAGGGCAAAAACATCACTGATTTCCGGTGGGTCATCAGCGAATTGACCTTCCGGTCGCCAATATGAAAAACGCGCTCCACGATATCCTGCTCGATTTCCTGAACTTCACCCCCTTCTGTTCCTTCTTTAATAATGGCTTTAATTTCTTCTTCGGTGACTTTACCGTCAGCTGAAGGTTTGATGCGCAATACTTTAAGCAAAAATTCGGTTGAAATTGTCAGTAACCAAATGAAAGGCGCCGTAATAATAGAAATTACTTTCATCGGCACCGCAACGGCTTTGGCAATGCTTTCGGGATGATTCAAGCCGATGCGTTTGGGCAGCAATTCGCCTAAAACTAGTGAAAAGAAAGTAAGCACCAACACGACAATTCCGACCGATATTGAATCGGCATATGGCTTAAGTTTTATAAAACCTTCAACAAACAGTTGGACATCGCTGGTGATTTTATCGCCACTAAAAATACCGGTCAGAATTCCGATTAAGGTAATTCCGATTTGTACGGTCGATAAAAACTTATTGGGCGCATTGGCTAAATCCAAAGCAGTCTTGGCGCTTTTGTTTCCTTTCTTGGCGGCGGTTTCCAAGCGGTTTTTTCGGGCCGATATCAAAGCAATTTCTGACATCGAAAACACACCGTTGAGCAAGATTAAAAAAAGGATAATTAGTATTTCCAAAATAGTGGACTATAGTTAGTATTTGAAATTGTTTAAAAATATAAAATGGACAACACCAGATCGCTTACCTAGCCCGGATGGCAGTGGAAAGCTCCCGACAGCAGATAGAGTTTGTTATCCTCTGTAATTCTTTTATCGGGACTTGGAGCGAACAGCCGGAACAGCTCCTACAGATGATCGATAACTGTACTTAACCGCTCGGTAACCTCAGCGATCGAGCCAATGCCGTTGACTTCGTGAAACTTTTGCTGTGCTTTGTAATAATGCATTAATGGCGCAGTTTTTTCATTATATTCTTGGTAGCGGTTTCTAATTTTAGCTTCATCTTGGTCGTCAGGGCGTCCCGACGTTTTGCCTCTTTCCAGCAGTCGTTGCACCAAAATTTCATCATCTGCTTCTAAAGCTACCGTGGCGGTAATTTCCCAGTTTTTTGATTTCAGAAACGCATCTAATGCATCCGCTTGCGGGATAGTTCTCGGAAACCCATCAAATAAAAAACCTTTGGAATTTAAATTTTTATGGACTTCTTCTTCGAGCATTTTGATGGTTAAACTATCAGGAACCAAATCGCCTCTATCAATATATGCTTTGGCTTCTTGGCCTAAAAGGGTTTCGTTTTTCATATTAAACCGAAAAATATCGCCCGTAGAAAGATGCGTCAAATGGTATTTTTCCTTTAAAAATTCAGCTTGTGTGCCTTTTCCAGCTCCAGGTTTTCCAAAAAGAACGATGTTGATCATTGGGGTAATATTTGAAAATTGCGAAAGTTTAATTTATTCTGCGAGCTGGTAAACATCTTTTAAATTTCTACCCAAACCATCATAATCTAAGCCGTATCCTACGATAAATTTGTTGGGGATTCTGATCCCTACATAATCAATTTTAATGTCTTTTTTGTAGGCTTCGGGTTTAAAAAACAACGTAGCGATTTTGAAATGTTTGACCTTTTTTTCTTTAAAAATAGTTTTCAATTCCTCTATAGTGTTACCGGTATCGACTATATCTTCAACGATAACAACGGTTCTTCCTTCTAGGTTTTGATTGATTCCAATTAGTTGCTTGACTTCATTGGTGGTTTCCATTCCGTCATAAGAAGCCATTTTTACAAAACTTACTTCACACATCCCACGGTAGTGCTTCATTAAATCAGACATGACCATAAAAGCACCGTTAAGAACTCCAACGAAAACGGGAACTTCATCAAAAAAATCATCATCCATTTGTTTGGCGATATTGGCTAAAGCAAAGTCTATTTCTTCGGCTGCAATGAAAGGAACAAAATGCTTATCGTGAAGCTGTATCATATAAAGACCCATTTTAATTAAGCGACAAATTTAAGAAGTATTGAAGGATTAAGGTCTACGTATTTTGACTTTTTTGCAAATTTGATATATTTATGAAAGTCTGCACCAGTTTCATTCGCCGGAGAAATTCACGATCGAAATTTAAAAAAAAAGGGCTCAGCAGTTTAAAATCATGAAATATTACTAACTTGCTTTCTGAAAATCAATAAAAATTTATGGCTTCTCTAAGTGCAAACACTGCTGTATTGGGATTAAAAAACGCCCGTCATTTATTGAGAAGGAGCAGTTTTGTTTACACCAAATCCTTAATTGATCAGCTCGCTACTTTGACGCCGTCAGCAGCTTTAGACCTGCTTCTGGTTGATACAACTTCAACTTTAAGTTTGCCTTTTGACCCATTACCTACTGGAACACCCGACGGCTTTTGGACCGAATCGACAAACCTGTCTGCTTCCTTTGCCGATCAGGAAAGGAAAACTTCGATCGTATCGGGTTGGTGGTGGTATAATGCTGTAAATAGCCCTACAGTAAAATTTAAATTGTCGCATTTTTTATCTACTTGCTTTACGGTAGAAAAAGCAAACAACGCAGGATCAGCCACAGATTTTTATGATTACCTGAGGTTACTTTTGTTTTCTTCCTACGGCAACTACAAGACCTTGGCCAATAAAATGACTGTGAATAATTCTATGTTAAATTATTTAAACAACACCGCCAATGTCAAGGCGGCGCCAAATGAAAATTATGCACGGGAATTTTTAGAATTATTTACCATCGGAAAAGGAGCTCCCATCAGCCCGGGTAATTACACCAATTATACAGAAGCGGATATCGTTCAAGCCGCAAAAGTTTTAACGGGTTTTAAAAAACAACCCAATCGTTCCAATATTGATTCGGATACCGGTATACCCAGAGGCTACAATTCCTTCGCAGACCACGCGATCGAACCCAAAATATTTTCGAATGCCTTTAACAATGTGACAGTCTCTTCGGCCTCCGATGCTTTGGGCATGGACAATGAACTCAACGCATATGTTGAAATGATTTTTGATCAGCAAGCCACATCAAAAAATATATGTAGGAAACTGTATGCGTATTTTGTAAAAAGCAAGATTTCGGAGGAAGCCGAAAACGACATCATCACGCCTTTAAGCCAGCAATTGTTTGCCGATGGCTATGAGATTATTCCGGTGTTACGCACACTACTTGAAAGTCTTCATTTTTACGACCTCGATGATCCCAATCCAAACGATGAGACCATCGGCGCTATTATTAAATCACCTCTACAGCAGTTTTCAGAAATTGTGACATTCCTTAAGGTAACATTGCCCGACCCTTTGACGCAGCAGGAACAATTTTATTCTGTTTTCTGGAATGATTTTGCACACAATACCTATTTCAAAAGTGCCAATATGATGCCTTTCGATCCTGAAAATGTAGCGGGTCATCCAGCTTACTATCAAACGCCTGATTATGATAAAAATTGGATTTCTGCCTCATCGCTGATTGCGCGTTATCGACTGGGGGAATCCTTGTTGTATGGAGAAAACAGGATAAACGGGAATGCGCCAATTGCAGCCCAGCTAAACATTCTCGACGTTGTGAGAAATGGCAATATCATTTCTGTTCCCGATGATGCTTACATCCTTACATCAGAACTCTGCAATGCTTTGTTTGCCTGCGAAACTGATTCTAATCGTGTCAATTATTTTATGAATACTTTTCTATTACAAGGCTCTCCGGAAAATGACTGGACCTTATTGTGGAGTTTTTACATAGACGCCAACTTTATTACGGTGGTCGACTTAAGGCTTAAAGAATTGGTTCTAAATATCTTGAAAGCGCCAGAATCTCAAATGTTCTAAAAGTAATGAGAAGAAGAAAATTTATACAGTTAACCTCCTCCGCCAGCGTACTTTCTTTGGTGCCAAGCGAAGTATTTTCCCTGTTAAAAACGATAGGCGGACCCAGTTGTCCCAATTTGGGTGGTAAAAAATTAATCCTGATTCAATTGGCAGGAGCAAATGACGGACTCAACACCGTGGTTCCGCTAAACCAATACGATCTGTACGCTAATCTGCGTCCGACTCTTAAACTGAGTAATTCTGGATCTAACGGTATTATAAACCTCGATTCGACTTTAAGCATCGAGGATCAGGTAGGGCTTCATCCCTCGTTAACCAAATTCAAAAGGCTTTATGACAATGGAATGCTGCGTATTATTCAAGGCGTAGGCTATCCTGATTCGAACAAATCCCATTTTAAATCCAGTGATTTATGGCTCAGCGGCGGCGATGGAACCAGTTTAAATTTCGATTATCAAAGCGGTTGGGTAGGACGGTTTATCGAAAATTACTACACTGATTTGCTTCATGAAAATTTCCCAGTGGGCATACAGCTCGGCAGCGGTGATAATTCTCTGAGTTTCCACGGTGAGGTCGAACACGGTCTGTCTATTAACATTAGCAACCAGGATGTTTCAGGGTTTTATTCTGTCGTCAACGGATTGGGCGGAATTCCCCCAGATGCCATTCCAGATTCAGAATATGGCCAGCTTGTCCAATTCCTCATCGATCTTGATAACTCGACAAACATATATGCTGAAGCAATTTCTTCAGCTTTTGATGGCGGCTCCAATACCGTTAGCTATCCTGATAACGAGTTGGCCAACCAGCTAAAAACAGTGGCTCGATTTATTTCAGGAGGCCTTCAAACCAAAATATATCTTGTCAAATTGCCCGGTTTTGATACGCATGACGGACAAGTAATGGCCAATGCAGCGCATGAAGGTTTTCACGCTTCTTTGTTAAAAAAGCTTGCAGAAGCGGTCGAGCCTTTTATCACAGACATGAATAACCAAGGTAAAGGTGATGATGTTCTAGCGATAACATTTTCGGAATTTGGCAGAAAAGCTGCGGAAAATGCGAATTTAGGAACAGATCACGGGGAAGTTGCGCCCATGTTCGTTTTCGGAAAATCTGTAACACCCGGGATTTCGGGCACCAACATCAATCTGTCCGAAGCTACTGCAGCTAATAATTTTCAAGTTCAAACCACTCAGCATGATTATCGAGGTGTTTTCAGCACGGTTCTTCAGGATTGGCTCGGCGCAAAAAATGAAATATTAGATGCCACTTTGTACGACCGAACAATGGATTCTGGTTTTGCAAATAAAAAAATTCCGAATCTGATCAATAGCACCAGTCTTGTACCGCCGTTTTGTTACAACGGTATTCCTGTCAATCCTCCAAAAACTGTAAACACCGTCATGGTTTATCCTAATCCTTGTTCTGATTTCATTTCTGCTAATGCTCCTGCTGATAATCCAATCTACACGATCTCCGTTATTTCTACAGCGGGAACTACTATTAATTTTTGTAAGAACCCACAAGTAAGTGCAGAAATGACTATTGATATTCGCCATCTTGCCCTTGGTTTTTACTACTTAAAAATTGAAACTAAAAAAGGCCTTTTCAGTAAAAAAATAATTGTTCGCAGATAGCCTCTTCCGCAAAAAATTAAAAGGTCTTTTAAAAAAAACTGTTGTTGATGACTATCCTTTATTAACATCCTGACTAATTCTTCACCGCTCTATGGCTTTAAAAATATTCGCACAAATACTGCTCTTTTGTAGTCTGCAACATCTTGCGGCACAAGTTCCAGACACGTTGAAAACTATCGATTTACAGACAATTTACATTAGCAAGTTACACTTCAACGACAGTCTTCAAAAAGCACCAGCGTCAATTGGCATTTTGACAAAAAATGATTTGGCGCGAAACAACGCAACCGACATCAGCACCGTAATCAATACCATAGCGGGTATGTACATGCAATCGGCCAATATTACGACCAACCGAATTACTATTCGTGGCGTTGGTGCAAGAACACCTTTTGGAACCAACAAAATACGGGCTTTTTATGGCCCTATTCCACTAACCTCAGGAGATAGCGAGACGACTATTGACGATATCGATCTCGACAATATCCAGCAAGTTGAAGTCATCAAAGGACCACTTTCCAGCGTTTATGGAGCGGGATTGGGTGGCGCAATTTTAATGAGTCCGAAATTATCAGCTGGTTTAGGTCAAAAATTTAGCACAAATGCAATTCACGGTTCTTATGGATTATTAAAAAATACGTTTACATACAGCCTTCAAAACAACAATGAAAGTTTCTATGTCAGTTATCACAAACTCCAAACCGACGGCTGGCGGCAGAATGCCACTTACCGTCGCGAAGGAGTTACAGTTTCTGCAGAATTATTTAGAAAATCGAAAAGCAAAATGACCTATTTTGGCAATTATACCTTTCTAAAAGCCAATATCCCGAGTTCGATTGATCAGAAAACTTTTGAGGAAAATCCGAAAGCCGCGGCGACCACTTGGTTGCTTTCCAAAGGTTATAAATCGTATCGATCTGTTTTAAATGGGTTGTCTTACGAGTTTACGCTTATCGGAGACATCAAGAATGTGACTGCCATATTTGTTAATTATAAAGACAACTATGAGGCACGCCCTTTTGATATTTTGCGACAGTACACTTTAGCCTCGGGCGTCCGGACCCAGTTTTCAGGTCATTTTAAAATAGTCAAAATCAAAAGTCATTTTGTTGCAGGAATGGAATATTTCTCTGATGACTACACCGGTAAAACAATAGAAAATTTATACAAACAAAATAATGGCCAGGGCAGTATCGAAGGAAAGGCGCTCACCGAAACCACTCAAAAAAGAAATTTTTACAATATCTTCGCCCAACTGCGGGTGGAATTTTCTAAGAAATGGGAGTTGCAGACCGGACTTAACATCAACACCACGCACTTTACTTTAAACACTATTTTTCCTATAGCAATTGGCTCGCAAAATTACAGTTACAACAGCATTTATTCGCCACAAGTTTCGTTGTTATTTCAACCCAATCCGCTTCAATCCTTTTACATTTCAGCAAGTCAAGGCTTTTCTCTGCCCAGCGTAAATGAAACCCTAACTGCAAGCGGCAACGTCAATGCCAGCATCAAACCCGAAAAGGGTTACAATTTTGAAATCGGCAGCAAATTGTATTTTTTTAACAAAAGCACCTACATCGAACTGGCTTTATACCGAATGCAAATTAAAGATCTACTGATTGCGCAACGAATCGCCGATGACCAATATGTGGGTGTGAACGCAGGTGAAACTTTACATCAAGGCATTGAAATTTCGGTGTATCAACTTTGGCAAATCAACAGTTTTTTGTCCGCAAATTCGTATGTTTCGGCTTCAATTGGACAATATCAATTTCTAAGCTTTACCGACCGTGGCAATAATTTTTCAGGAAACCAATTGACCGGTGTTACTGCAAATAAAGTCAATGCAGGATTTATTTTGAATACTTCCATCGGTTGGTATTTTTCTTCCGATTTTCAATTTGTGGATAAAATTCCTTTAAACGATTCGAATTCAATTTATTCCAATGCTTACAAAATTCTCAATCTCAAAACCGGCTACCATTTTAAAATTCTTTCAGAACTTAACGCCCACCTTGCTTTCGGAATCAACAATATAAGCAATGAAAAATATGCTTCGTTAATTTTGCCCAATGCCGTAGCCCCGCCAAAAGGAACACCAAGGTATTTCTATCCGGGACTTCCAATTAATTACTACGCAAATATTGCTTTGGCTTATTCTTTTTAAATAGGCAACAACAGCGGAAGAGCAATTTTTTTTGCGATTTGACCAGACAATTATCAATCGATAAGTATCTTTGTACAAACACACCACAATGAATTATTTTTCTTCGAATTTTAAATTGGGTATTCTTGGTGGCGGACAATTGGGCAAAATGCTTTTGGCCGAAACCTCTAAATTTGACATTCAAACTTTTGTTCTAGACCCAAACGAGGAAGCTCCATCAAAAATAGCCTGCAATCAATTTATTGTTGGCGATCTGATGGATTTTAAAACGGTTTATGATTTCGGAAAACAAGTAAATGTCTTGACTTTTGAAATTGAACTTGTCAATTTGGAAGCGCTAGAAAAACTGGAACAAGAAGGACTTTCAATTTATCCATCCCCAAAAACCTTGCGACTGATTCAAAACAAAGGAACTCAAAAAGCATTTTATACAAAAAATACTATTCCGACCGCGGCATTTGAAAAATTTGAAAGTACCGCTGATTTAAAAACCGCGATTCAAAATGATGCTATCGATTTGCCACTGGTATGGAAGTGTACCGAATTTGGTTACGATGGCAATGGTGTGAAAATCATTCGCCAACTTGCCGATCTTGATAACTTACCCAATGTCGAATGTATTGCCGAAGCGCTCGTGCCGTTCAAAAATGAACTGGCTGTAATCGTGGCACGAAATGTATCGGGGGAAGTTAAAACCTATCCGGTAGTCGAAATGGAATTCCATCCCGAGGCCAACCAAGTTGAATATGTGATTTGCCCAGCCAGAATTGCAGTGACGGTCGCAGAAAAAGCACGAAAAATTGCGTTAACTGTTTCCGAAAAGTTTAATCATGTGGGATTGATGGCTGTGGAAATGTTCCAGACCGAAGACGATGAAATTATCGTTAACGAAGTCGCACCAAGACCGCACAACTCCGGACATTATTCGATCGAAGCAAGTTATACTTCCCAATTTGAAAACCACATCCGCGCAATATTGAATTTGCCCCTAGGGAATACTGCTAGTAAAGTTGCCGGAATTATGGTAAATTTGGTCGGTGCTGAAGGGTATGCTGGCAATGTCATTTATGAAAACATCGACAAAATTATGGCCATTGAGGGCGTTACGCCACACCTTTACGGCAAAAAACAAACGCGGGCTTTTAGAAAAATGGGTCATGTTACAATTGTAAATAAAGACATCGACGAGGCGCGAAAAATAGCAGAAATTGTAAAAAACACCATCAGGGTCATCGCATAAAATCATTCATTTAAAACAATCGACACATGAAAGTAGCCGTTATCATGGGAAGCATTTCAGATATGCCTGTCATGCAAGAAGCCATCGACATCCTAAAAGGCTTTGACATTGAAACCGAAGTCGATATCGTCTCGGCACACCGAACACCCGAAAAGTTATTTGATTTTAGCAAAAACGCGCATGGCAACGGAATTTCAGTGATCATCGCTGGTGCCGGCGGTGCCGCTCATTTGCCCGGAATGGTCGCTTCATTGTCGCCTTTGCCCGTCATCGGTGTTCCGATAAAATCAAGCAATTCGATTGATGGTTGGGATAGCATTTTGTCAATTCTACAAATGCCCAGCGGTGTTCCCGTAGCAACCGTAGCACTGAATGGTGCAAAAAACGCCGGAATATTGGCTGCGCAAATCATCGGAAGCCACGACAAAGTCTTGCTTCATAAAATAATACAATATAAAGAGAGCTTAAAGCTTGTAGTCAACCAATCATCAGAAAGTCTTAAAAATAAATAATTATTAATTTCCAACCAGCTTTCTTTTTTTTAGGAGCTGGTCCCGCTATCCGTTGCAATGCCCGATCAACCAGCATAAATGCAATGCTGTTTTTAACAATCGGGCGATTTCCACTGCTATCGGGGCTAAAAAAATACCCACTTCCATCATGAGCATTCTAACATCACCGTTCCAGACCAAATACGATACCGCACCGTTCTCACAAATCAAGCAAGAAGATTTTTCTCCCGCTATTCAAGAGGGCATCCGACTTGCAAAAGCCGAAATTGATGCGATTGTAATGAACCCCGAAAAACCCACTTTTGAAAATACGATTGCAGCGTTGGCTTTTAGCGGCGCCACTTTAGATCGGGTTTCCAGTATATTCCACAATCTCAATTCGGCAGAAACCAACGACGAGATGCAAAAAATCGCACAAGAAGTTTCGCCTTTGTTATCCGAATTTAGCAATGATGTGCGCTTAAATGGAGATTTGTTTGCGCGTGTTAGCGCCGTATATGAGCAAAAAGACCAACTAAATTTAACACCGGAACAAGCTACTTTGCTGGCTAAAAAATATAAAGGATTTTCAAGAAACGGCGCCAATCTTTCCGACGAAAAAAAATCACAACTTCGCGAAATCGACAAGCAACTCTCGAAACTCAGTTTGCAATTTGGCGAGAATGTTTTGGCCGAAACCCATGCATTTTCATTACACCTTTCCGACGAAAAGGATTTGGCGGGTTTACCCGAAGGCGCAATTGAAGCCGCCCATGCATTGGCCAAAAGCCAAGAAAAGACGGGTTGGCTCTTTACCTTAGACCATCCGAGTTACCTGCCATTTTTAACCTATGCTGACAATCGCGAACTGCGCAAACAAATGGCGATAGCTTTTGGCGCCAAAGGTTTTCACAACGATACTTTAGACAACCAAGAAAATGTATTGCAAATTGCTAAGTTGCGTTTCGAAAGGGCCAATCTATTAGGTTATCAAACCCATGCGCATTTTGTATTGGAAGAGCGCATGGCGCAAAATCCAGAAAACGTAAAAACCTTTCTTCATGATTTGATGGAAAAAGCGAAACCTGCCGCAGCACGCGAATTTGCGCAACTGTCTGCCTTCGCAAAAGAACACGATGGTATTAAAGAACTAGAAAAATGGGACGGTGCTTATTATGCTGAAAAACTCAAGCAGCAATTGTTCGATTTAGATGATGAAAAATTAAAGCCGTATTTTCAACTAGAGAAAGTTTTGGAAGGCGCCTTTACCATTGCCAAAAAATTATACGGCTTGACGTTTACCGAAATTTTTGATGTCGATAAATACCATGATGAGGTGAAAACTTTTAGAGTATCAGACGAAAATCAGAATTTGGTCGCGATTTTTTATACTGACTTTTTTCCGAGAAAAGGCAAACGCAATGGCGCTTGGATGACTTCTTTTAAATCGCAATACATTCAAAACGGAATAAATGAGCGGCCGCACATTTCAAACGTGTGCAATTTTACAAAACCCACCGCGACCAAACCTTCGTTATTGACTTTCAGCGAAGTGACGACGCTGTTTCATGAATTTGGGCACGGATTGCACGGCATGCTGGCCAATACGACCTATCCGAGTTTGTCAGGAACCTCCGTTTATTGGGACTTTGTAGAATTGCCGAGTCAGGTGATGGAAAATTGGTGTTACGAACCCGAAGCGCTGGCTTTGTTTGCGCATCATTACCAAACGGGCGAAATCATTCCCATTGAACTTATACAAAAAATTAAAGAAAGTGCTGCTTTTCAAGAAGGCATCGCGACGATGCGGCAGTTGAGTTTCGGCTTGCTTGACATGGGGTGGCACGGCCAAGACCCAACACAGATTACCGATTTGAAAGCTTTTGAAACTGAACAGTTTGCCGGCACCAAATTGTATCCCGACGTGCCGGAGAATGCGATGAGCACCTCTTTTTCCCATATTTTTCAAGGGGGTTATTCGTCTGGCTATTACAGTTACAAATGGGCAGAAGTGCTTGATGCTGATGCGTTTGAATATTTTAAAGAAGAAGGTATTTTTAATAAAGAAGTTGCTTCCAAATTTAAAGACAATGTATTGTCCAAAGGCGGAACCGAAGCGCCTATGGTTTTGTACAAAAGGTTCAGAGGACAAGAACCCAAAGCCGAAGCGTTGCTGCGAAGAGCTGGATTGGTTGATTAGATAAAAAAAGTGCTTTTGACAAAGCACTTTTTTTATTTATTTTTATTTTTTCGTCAATCGCGTCGAAAAATCAGAAATGACATTTTTGTATTTTCTTAAAATCCTATCCCAATCTCTAAACTGTTCATCTGCTTTTACACTGGTCGCGTTGGCTCCAGAATATTCACTATTTAATTTCACTTTAAAGGTTAAGGGATTCGATTTTGCCAGTTTTATGATTAAACGGGTTCTAATCGTATTTTGCTGGAAAGATTGAACACTCCATGCAGTTCTCAAATAAGATGTTTCTTTATCGCTGACTTCAATCGCATCAAAATAATCCGTGACAATTTGTGTAGTGAGTTTCCAAGCTTCAAGCATTTCTAAATCTTTATTGACTTCTATTTCAAAATCAATATTTGCCTGGTCTGTTTTGACAGAAGCTTCTTCCGCATCATCTTTCTTCATTTCAAAATAAAGGGAACTTGGAGCTTCAGGTCCCGCCTTTTTTCCACAGACTGTGGCCTCATATTTTAAATACCCTGGCTTTTCTGCCTTAACTTTGTAGCAATCCTTTTTATCAATTTTTAATTTGTAATTACCAGATCCTACTTTTAGACCGTTCACAATTATACTGGCATCCGTTTCTGAAGCACTTATTTTAACCGTTTGAGAATAGGCAACACACTGCAAAATCGCAAATAAGAATGTTAGTTTTGTTTTCATAAAAAGACTTTTTTAATGGTTTATAGATAATTAATGATGTGAAAAAACTAAAACCTGTTGTTTGTTAACACGCTGTTAAATGAACATCCAGACTTTGGTATAAATAACTGCTAAATCTCTCAATAATAAAAATATTTTTAACTTAATTTTAATAAATGATATTTTTATTTAACACCAACAAAAGCAGATACCAAAAAATTGGCACACTTTCAACCCAAAAAGAACTATAATATTTAGACCGATTTTGATTTGCAAAAAACAAAAAAAAACCGATACTGATTGCTAAAACGAAGTTTACAATGAGTTGCCAAGGATCGAGTACTGTTTTTAGAAATTCCATAAAATAAAATGGAAACAACAATATCCATCCCAGAATTTTAGTGCGTCGGACGCCGATTTGCTGCGGCACTGTTCGCAAGTGCCAAGCGTCAGATTTTAAATCGACTATTTCAAAAAGCAGTATCAAAATAAAAAGCAATACAAATCGCTGTACGGCTTTGAGATAAAAATCGGTGGTAAGGGCAATTTGAGCATTAAATATGGGCAAAACCACGGTCACGCCCACCCAGCATAAAGCCACAATATAAATTTTGATTCCCGCCCAATTCCGCGCATTTTTTCGGTTTGGAAAAAACGGCAGCGTGTACAGCAGCGTTAGACTTAGGAAAACGAAAGCCCAGGTTTGTGCGTTTCGAGACAATTTAAAAAAGTAAAAACCCGCTATTATAAAACAAATAAAGCTCAAGAACCAAATTACTTTTAATTTGCTTCCCATATTTCGCTTTTGATTTCTGACTAATGCAGCATATTTTATAAAATTATAACCCACGATCGTTCCGAAAAACGCAAAACTCGCTATCGAATTGTCGTTGGAAATGTTGAACATTTGTTGCGTTATTCGAACCAGGGCAAAACAGGACAAAGCAGTATGAATACTACTCTCAAGATAAAAGTCGAAAAAACGCCTGAAAAAAGTCATTCCACAAAAATTATAAAAGTGTTAATAAGAACCTATTTTAGTTGAAAAATACTCAAAAAAGTAGGTTAAAAAAGGGATTTATTAGCAGATTAATATTTAATTTTACGAACGTTTAAAAATACAACTAATTTCCCTACATGAGAACAGATGCTTTTGCTTTACGTCACATCGGACCGCGAGAAAATGACCTTCAACATATGCTTAAAACGATTGGTGTTGAATCGATCGAACAACTCATTCATGAAACCCTTCCAGAAGATATTCGTTTAAAGAGCCCGCTAAAATTAGATCCCGCCCTGACCGAATACGAATTTTTAAATCACATTCAGCAATTGGGCGATAAAAACAAAGTGTTCCAGTCATATATCGGTCTGGGATATAATGCAAGCATTGTTCCGGCGGTTATCCAAAGAAATATACTGGAAAACCCCGGCTGGTATACTGCCTATACACCGTACCAAGCTGAAATTGCGCAAGGCCGCCTAGAAGCGATTTTAAATTTTCAAACCATGGTGATTGAACTGACCGGGATGGAAATTGCCAACGCCTCTTTACTCGATGAAGCTACTGCCGCCGCTGAGGCCATGGCCTTACTGTTTGATGTCAGAACGCGCGAACAAAAGAAAAATACCGTCAACAAATTCTTCGTTTCCGAGGAAATATTGCCGCAAACCTTATCCGTTTTGCAAACCCGTTCTACACCGATTGGAGTGGAATTGGTTGTAGGCAACCATGAAACTTTCGACTTTTCAAATGAATATTTTGGCGCCATGTTGCAATATCCAGGCAAATATGGACAAGTAAATGATTATACTGCCTTTATTTCAAAAGCAAAAGCAAGCGAAATAAGAGTAGCGGTAGCGGCTGATATCTTGAGTTTGGTGAAATTGACTGCGCCGGGAGAAATGGGTGCTGACGTCGTTTTCGGTACCACGCAACGGTTCGGCATCCCGTTGGGTTATGGTGGCCCACACGCCGCTTATTTTACTACGAAAGATGAATTTAAAAGAAGTATGCCGGGACGAATTATTGGGGTAACGGTAGATACGAATGGGAATCGCGCTTTACGGATGGCCTTGCAAACCCGAGAACAGCATATCAAACGCGACAAAGCAACTTCCAATATTTGTACAGCTCAAGTATTGCTGTCAGTGATGGCGGGAATGTATGCGGTATATCACGGACCTAAAGGATTGCAGTACATCGCCAATAAAGTGCATGCTTCTGCGGCAACCTTGGCAAATGAACTAGAAAAATTAGGCTTGTATCAGACCAATACCGTTTATTTTGACACGATTGTTGTAAAAGCCGCTGCGCAAAAAGTAAAAATCGTAGCAGAACAAAATAAAGTCAACTTTTTTTATGTGGATGAAGATACCATTTCCATTTCACTAAACGAAACTACAAGTGTAGCCGATTTGAATACAATCGTTTCGATTTTTGCTTCGGTATATGATAAAAAAGTGGAGGCCATTGACAGTTTACTAGAACCGGAATTGCCTTCCAATTTAACCAGAACTTCATATTTTTTGGCGCACGAAGTTTTTAATAAATACCATTCGGAGTCGGCCTTAATGCGTTACATTAAAATGCTGGAGCGAAAAGATCTGGCGTTGAATCATTCAATGATCGCGTTGGGTTCTTGTACGATGAAACTGAATGCTGCAGCCGAAATGCTACCACTGAGCAATCCCAATTGGAATAACATCCACCCTTTTGTTCCTTTAGATCAAGCGCAAGGCTATCAGGAAATGTTGCGCAAGTTAGAACAGCAACTCAATGTTATCACCGGATTTGCAGGAACGACTTTACAGCCTAATTCTGGCGCACAAGGAGAATATGCCGGGCTAATGGTGATTCGCGCTTACCATCATTCGCGTGGGGATTACCATAGAAACATAGCTCTGATTCCCTCTTCCGCTCACGGAACCAATCCTGCTTCAGCAGCAATGGCTGGAATGCAGGTCGTGGTGACAAAAACTTTGGAAAACGGAAATATTGATGTAGCCGATTTGCGCGAAAAAGCAATTTTACACCGAGACAATTTATCTTGTTTAATGGTTACTTATCCTTCGACACATGGTGTTTTTGAAAGTGCAATTAAAGAAATTACCCAGCTTATCCACGATAATGGAGGTCAGGTTTACATGGATGGTGCCAATATGAATGCCCAAGTCGGATTGACCAATCCGGCTACCATTGGTGCTGATGTCTGCCATTTGAATTTGCACAAAACATTCGCGATACCACATGGTGGCGGCGGACCAGGTGTTGGACCAATTTGCGTTGCGCCACAATTGGTTCCCTTCCTACCAGGCAATCCCGTAATTCCAACGGGTGGAGAAAACGCAATCACCGCCATTTCTGCCGCTCCATGGGGATCGGCTTTGGTTTGCTTGATTTCGTATGGCTACATCTGCATGCTCGGAGCGGAAGGCGTCACCGATGCTACAAAATATGCTATCCTAAATGCCAATTATATCAAAGAAAGGTTGAGTGGCCACTACGACACTTTATATTCTGGCGAGATGGGCCGCGCTGCACACGAAATGATCTTGGAATGCCGCCCTTTTAAACAAAAAGGCATTGAAGTTACAGATATTGCCAAACGATTGATGGACTACGGATTTCACGCACCTACCGTTTCTTTTCCCGTAGCGGGAACGTTAATGATAGAACCGACAGAAAGTGAAAATCTTGAAGAATTGGACCGCTTTTGCGACGCGATGATTTCGATTCGAAAAGAAATTGAAAAGGCCTCTATTGAAGATCCAAACAATGTGTTGAAAAATGCGCCTCATACTTTGGCCATGCTTACTTCTGAAATTTGGAATTTTCCATACAGTAGAGAGCAAGCTGCCTTTCCGTTATCGTATATTGCCGAGAATAAATTTTGGCCTTCCGTTCGAAGAGCAGATGATGCCTATGGAGACCGTAATCTAATTTGCAGTTGTGCTCCCATCGAAGCCTACATGGAAAACTAAGTCAAATATACCGCGTATTTTTAAACAGACACGCTACTATTTTAGAATGAGAGACATACAAAATCGAGCAGATTTGGAAGTGTTGTTGCATTCTTTTTACAAAAAATTACTGCAAGACCCTGCCATCGATTATATATTTGTAACTGTTGCCCAGTTAGATAGGGAAAAGCACCTTCCCCTGATTGTAAATTTTTGGGAGCAAAATCTTTTTCATTCTGGGAATTATAAAAATAATGTTCTTCAGATTCACGTTGATCTTAATCAAAAAATAAAACTGTCGTAAACGCATTTTTCGCTTTGGCCTGACTATTTCAATCAGACGGTTAGCGAATTGTTTTCGGGAGTGAATGCAGGGAAAATAATGACCAACGCACTTTCGATCGCTACAGTGATGAAAATAAAACTTGACTGATTTTTTATTTATACTGACAAATTGATAAAAAATTTATAAAAAAATAATTATTTAATAATTAGATTGCGAACTAAAATTTTTATACGTCCATTTCATTTATTATCGATAAATTTACCAGGACTTTGACCTGTCAACCTATGAATATAAAAATAACCGGCGCTGGAAGCTATATTCCTGAACTACGAATAAAGAATACAGATTTTGACCAACACGTTTTTTTAAATGACGATGGAAGTCCGTTTGCTTATTCAAACGAAGTGGTGATCGGAAAATTTAAAAGTATCACCGGAATTGAAGAAAGACGTTATGCTGAACCTCATCTTAGCGCTTCCGATCTGGCTTTTTTTGCCGCAGAAAGGGCTATCAAAAATGCGAACGTAGATCCAGAAACGATAGATTATATTATCTTGGCTCACAACTTTGGGGATGTGAAACCCAATACCATCCAATCTGATTCGGTTCCGAGTTTGGCCAGCAGAGTCAAAAATAAATTGCGCATTAAAAATCCCAAATGTGTTGCTTATGACATTTTATTTGGTTGTCCGGGTTGGATTGAAGGAGTGTTACAAGCCAATGCTTTCATTAAATCTGGAATGGCAAAAAAATGCTTGGTCATTGGTGCCGAAACGTTATCAAGGGTCATAGACGCGCATGATCGCGATAGCATGATTTATTCAGATGGAGCCGGTGCGACAATACTGGAAGCGTCAACGGATGAGTCTGGTTTGCTGACTTACGAAAGTGCTACTTATGCTTATGATGAAGCTAATTATTTGTTTTTCGGAAATTCTTTTAATCCCGCATTGAATCCAGATGTGCGTTACATTAAAATGCATGGCAGAAAGATTTATGAATTTGCATTAAGTCAGGTGCCAAAAGCGATGAAAGATTGCCTTGACAAAAGTGGTCTGGATATTGGTCAGGTTAAAAAAATCTTAATTCACCAAGCCAACGAAAAAATGGACGAAGCGATCGTCACTCGTTTTTTTAAACTGTACGATAAAGCAATGCCGGAAGGTATTATGCCTATGAGCATTACCCACCTCGGCAATAGTAGTGTTGCAACCATACCAACACTTTATGATTTACTAACTCATGGAAAAATTGAAAACCAACGAATTGATAAAGGGGATATTCTGGTTTTTGCTTCAGTTGGTGCAGGCATGAATATTAATTCTTTTGTTTATCGGTACTGATTTGACACCGAACAGCTGCTAAGAAATTCACATCTCACTGCGATATTACAACAGCTAAACCTTGATGTAACCCCAGTTTTCTCCGCTTTTGATCCTACATACTTGCATCTCGCTTATGCCGAATTGTTTGGCCAACATTTTTAAACGAGTTTTCCGATTCGGATCTTGCAACAGTTTTTTTAAATATATTACCTTAGTAATGGTTAGCTTTCTGCCATCCGACTTCAAATTATGCTCGAGTAATTTTCTTTTGGCATTGATGACATGTGGACTTTTTTTCCGATGTGCTTGTAACTCATCGTAAGTAGCCCATTTTAAATTCTGCACAATATCATTGTCTCGCGAGAAATCTAAGTGCAATACATGTTGCTGTTCGTCTGAAGTTTTAGGAATAAAAAATTGTGCTACTAGCTTGTAGACAAAAATATGCCTACCCTTAATTTTTCCATTTTCTCGCATCGAGTATCTTAAGGTTCTATAACCGTCGGAACAGGCACCTATTAACAATTTACCGGTTTCAAATTTGTCGCTAAAGCTAATAAGTCTCCCTCGATTTGAAACGGCATATCGAAATTTTAAAGGATAATCGATTTCAATTTCTTTGAAAATCTCATCTGGATATATTCTGATCATTTTAGTGGAATTTAATGATCGTCAAATTTAGCGAAAAAAAACCATTATTGTACAGCGTTTATAATGACGGGAGCGTCTTTTCATCTTTAAAATTTGTAAGCTCCGTTCCGAATATTGCAGCCATTCTATTCGAAAAAAATGCCGTAAAAAACGTAAAAGTGAAGCTTACCAGTAAACAAATTGATTATCAGTGTTTTATCCTGAAACTGAAATGAGTTCAAAATTATTCCTGTTTTTAAGTCTGCTAAAAGTGGTATGATAATTTTATTTTAAAGCCAAAACAATATTTTATTTTTTGTAAGAATAATATTTATCTTTTTTTTATTTTTATGTATTTCGTCGGTTTTATTTGTTTTTAAACGGTAAATTGTAATATCATTGCCAAGTAATTAATTACAAAAAATAACCATAAAAATTAAACACAAAATTTAAATTATGAAAGCATTTTACAGTTATGCCGCCCTAGCACTATGCACCGTTTCATTTGGACAAAAACTATTTATTGTTAGCTCTGACGAAAAATTTGGAGTCATCAACGAAAATGGGGTTGAAATTATTCCCGCAAAATATACTTCAGTAGATGATTTTGATAAATTGCATGCCAATTGGTCAAAAGTAGGGCTAAACACATTGTATGGCTTTATCGACAAAAAGGGCAAAATAATCATAGAACCAAAATACGAAGTAATTAACAGCTATAATACTTATAATGAAGGCTGGGCCTTGGTACAAAAAGACGGAAAATTTGGTTTTATTAATGATTTAGGCAAGGAAATCGTAGCTCCGGTGTATGATAAGGTGGGCAATTTTGGCGATTATGTAAAAGATTGGTTGCTGGTAGAAGCTAACGGACTAAAAGGTTTTGTTGACAAGGAAGGGAATGTAATCGTTCCTGTGAAATATGTCGATATCGAGAAATTTGATAATATTAGAAAAAATTGGGCATTGGTAAAAGACCGAAAAGACAAATTAGGATTTATTGATAAAACAGGAAAAGAAGTCATCCCAGTTGTGTATGATAATATTGAAGCTTTTGTGAAGAAAAAATCAGTAATTGCCGATGTTAATTAATTTTACAAAAACAAGATAAAAAGGGGATTCCACAATTGGAATCCTTTTTTTTATGCCTATTTTTAACTTCTTCCTATCTTTGCAAGGTTGCAAAGGAGCAATTTAAAAAAATATGTACGAAAAGACTTTCCCCAACAAACGGTTTCAACATACTTTAGCCTTTTTAAACAAACACCATAACCCCACCGAGACTATATTAGATTTGGGCGTAGAAAATCCGTTTTCAGCGATCATGAAAAAGGAAGGGTTTTCTGTGATAAATACTTTAGGGGAAGATTTAGACGAAAATCAAACGGTGTTTAAAGTCCATAAAACAACAGTTGTTACTGCTTTTGAAATTTTTGAGCATTTGTTAAATCCTTATTGTGTTTTAAAAGAAATTCAAGCCGATAAACTATTCGTTTCCGTGCCGTTGCGCTTGTGGTTTTCCGCTGCCTATCGCAGCAAAACTGATCCTTGGGACCGCCATTATCACGAGTTTGAAGATTGGCAACTTGATTGGCTGCTAGAGAAAACAGGCTGGAAAATTATCGATAGAAAAAAATTCACCAATCCGGTAAAAAAAATTGGCATTAGACCATTCTTGCGACGGTTCACAAACCGGTACTATATCGTTTGTGCGGAAAGAATTGCTACACCATAAATTTTAAAAATGAATTACTACATTGTCATCCCCGCGCACAACGAGGAAGCTTTTATTGGTTTAACGTTGCGATCGATTCTTTCGCAAACCGTTTTGCCTAAAAAGGTAGTCGTTGTTAATGACCATTCAACCGATGACACCGCGCTGGTAGTAGCTTCTTTCATTAAAGAAAATGCGTTGTTCAGTTTGGTTAATGCCACTTCAGAAGCGGTTCATTTACCGGGAAGTAAAGTGATTCATGCTTTTCACAAAGGTCTTGAGACCCTCGATGGGCAATATGATTTTATCGTAAAACTCGATGCTGATCTGATCCTGCCTAACAACTATTTTGAAACACTCATTTCTCATTTCCAGTCGGATGCTACTGTAGGTATGGCGGGTGGCTTTGCGTATATCGAAAAAAACGGAAAATGGATTTTAGAAAACCTGACCGACAAAGATCATATTCGCGGTGCCTTCAAAGCGTATCGCAAAGCCTGCTTTTTAGATATTGGAAATCTAAAACCCGCCATGGGTTGGGATACCGTAGATGAACTGCTTTGTCATTTTTATGGCTGGAAAGTGAAAACCGATGCCACTTTAAAAGTCAAACACCTCAAACCAACGGGCGCCAACTATAATAAAACTGCGCGTTTTAAACAAGGTGAAGCATTTTATACTTTGGGCTACGGTCTTTTTATAACGGCTATTGCTTCGGCAAAATTGGCGGTGATGAAAAAGCAACCGTTGCTTTTCGTTGATTACATGAGAGGATTTTGGAAAGCAAAATGGTCGCAGAAACCGTTGTTGGTGACTGCAGTCCAAGCGCAATTCATTCGAAATTACCGTTGGCGCAAAATGAAAGCCCGGCTTTTCCGATAGTCTGAAATCACGTGAGGGATAGTAGCGAAAAGCCCGCAGCAGACCAGATTGCGATGCTTACAAATACCCCGATGCGAGGACTTGCAGCGCATAGCCCGACCCTTGTGGTCACGCCCAAAAAAATCAACTTGAACTCGGTTAAAAATATTAGAACCATAACCCATAACTCATAACTTCTTCCTATTTTAGCCAATATTTCAAAACCATGATGTTGCTTCGCTATTTATCGCAAATCGGAAAATACTTTCTGATGTGGAAAGAAATTTTCAACAAGCCCACCAAATGGTCTGTCATGCGGACGCTTATTTTTAAGGAAATCGATGATTTGATAATTGGTTCTCTGGGAATAGTGGCGTTCATTTCGTTTTTTGTTGGCGGTGTTGTAGCAATACAAACGGCCCTGAATCTGACCAATCCGTTGATTCCAAAATATTTGATTGGTTTTGCCACCCGACAGTCGGTTATTCTTGAATTTGCGCCCACCTTTATCTCTATCGTCATGGCGGGCAAAATGGGTTCGTTTATCACTTCTAGTATCGGTACGATGCGTGTTACCGAACAAATTGATGCGTTGGAAGTTATGGGCGTGAACTCATTAAATTATTTGGTTTTTCCTAAATTAATCGCGCTTCTACTTTATCCCTTCTTGATTGGTATCAGTATGTTCTTGGGTATTTTAGGCGGATGGATTGCGGCAGTGTATGGCGGGTTTGGGTCGAGCGCCGAATTTATTGGTGGCATCCAACAAGATTTTATTCCGTTTCATATCGCGTATGCCTTTATAAAAACCTTCGTTTTTGCACTGTTATTGGCTACTATTCCGTCTTTCCATGGGTATTACATGAAGGGAGGGGCACTTGAAGTCGGCAAAGCCAGTACGGTTGCGTTTGTCTGGACGTCGGTGACAATCATTTTGGTGAATTACATATTAACCCAATTGCTTTTGACGTCATGATAGAGGTAAAAAATGTAGAAAAATCATTCGGTGACAGCAAGGTACTTAAAGGGGTTTCGACTGTTTTTGAAACTGGCAAAACCAACTTAATTATTGGACAGAGTGGATCAGGAAAAACGGTATTACTCAAGAGCCTACTCGGGATTTTCACACCTGAGGTCGGTACGATTTCTTTTGATGGCAGAGTGTATACTGAATTGACCGCAGATGAAAAAAGAGAACTGCGCACCGAGATCGGGATGGTTTTTCAGGGCAGTGCCCTGTTCGACTCGATGACCGTGGCTGAAAACGTAGGCTTTCCGTTGAAAATGTTTACGCAGAATTCAAAATCTGAAAATCAGGATCGCATTGATTTTGTCCTAAAAAGGGTAAATCTTACCGATGCACATAAAAAATTACCTTCCGAAATTTCGGGCGGTATGCAAAAACGGGTAGCCATTGCACGTGCCATTGTCAACAATCCCAAATATTTATTTTGTGATGAGCCGAATTCAGGTTTAGATCCAAATACTTCGATATTGATTGACAATTTGATCCAAGAAATTACCGTCGAATACAACATTACGACGGTTATCAATTCGCATGACATGAATTCCGTTATGGAAATTGGGGAGAATATCGTTTTCCTTAAAAACGGTTATAAAGAATGGCAAGGCACCAAGGAAGAGATTTTCAGAACCGACAACGAGGCGATTGTTGAATTCGTCTACTCCTCTAATTTGTTCAAAAAAGTCAGGGAAGCTTATTTGAAAGGATAGGGTTATTTGTCCTGAGAAGTCTTGAATACCCAACCTTGTTTGTTTGCTCCTGTTTTTAAATATAAGATGTAATAATACGTTGCATCTGGCAATTGATGATTTTGCTTATTCTGGCCATGCCATTGATTGGTATAATTGTTTTGTTCGTAAACCAACCTTCCCCAACGGCTGTAAATTTCTATCCGATTGACCTCCAATCCGGTCAAATCAAAAACATCATTTTCGTTGTCTTCATTTGGTGTGATTACGTTCGGAATGGCACAAGTAGTATTGCCAATCAGAACGGAATGGTTTATAGCGCAACCATCAGGATTAGTAACAGTCAGTCCGTACCAGCCCGCACTCAATCCGGTAATTTGTATGGTCGTATTATCACTTGTAAATCCGGCAGGACCCGTCCAGGCGTAAACTGCGACTTCAGAAATGGTTGGATTTTGAATTGGTGCCATTGCGAGCGTAAAGTTGCCATTGATGCAAGACGATGCGATTTGAAACTCTGGTTTCGGTTGCAAATTTAAAGTTACGTTTGCAGTTGACTCACAGCCATTGCTAGTAGCAACAACCGTGTAGACTCCATTATTTATACTCGAACTATTGACTATAGTTGGATTTTGTTCGCTAGAATAAAATCCGTTTGGGCCTGTCCATTGAAAAGTGGCATTTGGAATAGAATCAAGATTAAATTGGATGCTGTCACTAATACAAGAACTGGCAGTTACGTTTATAATGGGAGTTGAAGGCATTGCATTGAACTGAATGGTTACCGTAGCTTGATCGTTGGGCCCGCAAAAATTATTTACCGTATATTGAAAAACATAGATGCCAAACGGAACGCCAGCCGCAGACCATACATTTCCTGATAATGTTCCGCTGGTAGTCATTTCTTGCCAAACTCCATTGGCGTCGAATGGTGCCCCTAAGACCGAAAACAAATCAATTGTCTGGCCGCCCCCACAAAATATTTCTACAGCATCTTTACCTGCATTCGCCGCAACGAGTGGAGGAACGGTAAACGAAATAATTTTATCAATACAAGAGAGATTAGAAGTCGAGTAAATTCTGACATAATAAATTCCGGGAGTAGTCAAATTGGAAATCGGATTAAAACTTAATATATTGGTTGTACTCAGGATGATACTTGTGTCGGTTCCTTTCCACCATTGGTAGTTTAGAAATGAAATGGCTTGAACCGATAACTGTCCGTTTTGACCTTCACAGAAATTCTGCGCCGAAATAGTGGGCTCGGATAAAGTATTGATGTCCAACAATCGGTTGACAATATTCCCACAGAGGTCTTCGACTTGAAAATTATAAATTCCCGGAGACAATCCTGCAAAAATATTTGAGTTTCCGTTATTTACAAAAAAAGGCTGACCGTCTTTTGAAGTGATTTTGAAGTCAAATGGTGGAATTCCTCCCGCAGTGATGAATACATCTGTAGTACCATTATTGCATGGAATGGCGCTGGAGGAAGTGATTTGTAATTCACCTGTAAATTCGAACTCTTTAATCACCGTATTGCAAAACTCAAATTGCGGATTGCCGTTAGAATAAAACAAATTGTATTTTACGATTCGAAAGAAACCCAAAGAAGCTATATTGAAATTGGTAGCATAATTGTAGACCCGATACGAATCTAAAGTAGTTGGTGGGTTGCCGTTTATGTAAGCAACCCCGGTGATAGGATGAACCCACTGGCTAGTTTGTAGATTCCATTTTTGAAGCCAAAAACTTTGAATGTACGGTTGCTCTACGAAATGATTTAAAAATAAATTGAACGAACCACAATTTCCAATGACAACAATATCGCTTTGTATGACATTGTTGCCGGGCACTATTAACGTAACATTCTGTTCAACATTACAAACGTCTTTAATATAAAACGTATAGGTGCCTTCAGGAAGATTATTCATGTAGAATTCACCCAAAGGGTCAATATTGAAAGAAACATCAAAAGGTAAAGTTTGATTGTAACTTAATGGTGCTGCAATAATTATAATTTGCAGAAAACGTACCTCTTTGGCGAGCATCTTCATTGATCCAATACCTGATCCACAGCCTTTTAAAAACTCAATAGTCGGAGGTAATGGTATTTCCGCAGCAGTTACAGTTGCAGTAACTGGAGGATAAACCGTTCCGCAAACATCTGTTACTAAAAGTGTATAATCTCCGATTGGTAAGCCTGGGATAATACACATATTGAAAGCATTTATGTAAGCCGATACATCGTGGGGAAGCGGCTGGTTATATCCGTTGGGTGCCTGTATAATAAAAACAGACGCCATCAGCGGAGCAGATACAAGCTTTACTGTAATAGTCCCGCCATTTACTGAACAGATCGTAACACCTCCGGAGGCTTCTAAAATTGGCACAGGTGGCAACACTTCAACAATTCGAATGTAAGGATCACCACATGCATTTATTCCTGTAAAGGTATAAGTGCCCATCAATGGTAGGTCCATTGAAAAACTCCCATTGCTTATATTTGAAGAAAGATCATAAGGCAATGTGTGATCATATCCGGATGGAGCTGTTGTAAGAACGACCGTTACAGGTGGTATTCCCAGATTTGGAATGATAACTCTGTAGTTTTGAATGCAGTTTACGAAATATAACTGCAGTGCATGATCGGTAAAACCTTCTGTTACGACAATGGATTGTTGCACTCTGGTTCCACAGGAATCAGTAACTTCGATTGTATAATTTCCAACAGGCAATTCGTTTTGACTGGTTGACGCATAAATGATCGAATTATTATAAAAAGGACCCAAATTGTTTACATTAAAATTTGCAGCAATAAACCCGGGAGGCGCGGTTAAAAAATTAACGTTATAAGGAGGGAGAAGATAGCACAGACTAATATCGATTTCCTTGCCACAGTCCGTTACAGGTTGCGAATCTAAGCTTATTGATGGCTCAATTAAAACCGCAGTATTGTTTACAGTTTTGATATTACCGCAAGGATCTGTTACCGTTAAATTGACTAAATTTATTGGTGTTGCGCTGTATGGTATAACAAACGAAACAGCCTGTAAATTCGGAGATCCGCTTGTGACGGTTTGGTTAAATACTATGGGAGTTCCGTCTGGCATAAAGACAGTCAGTTGCACTTCTAAAGGATAAACTATCAAGGTACCATTAATGGCATACACCACCACATCCATTTTTTTGGTAGTACAGTTTAATAAATCACAGTCATAACTCAATACGGCTGTTAAATTTGGAGGTGGAATGGGTAAAAAATGAGTTTGTACCACGCCATCTCCACAAGCATCATTAACTCTAATAACATATTCTCCCGGCGGCAGTCCGCTGAAAACATTCGAAGTTTGAGGAGCCACTACAAGGGGTCCTGAAATAATTTCATAGGTGACCGGCGCTCCAACAGATACATTAACGGTGATGATACCCGTTTCGCCACAAAATAAGGCAGGCTGACTTACAATTTGAAAAGCAACTGGAATTATTAGGTTGTTGATTTGAACATCTTGCTGCTGCACATTACTTAGATTGCCAAGAGACTGCGTTGCAATAACTCTATAATTCCCTGCGGTAAGTCCACCGAATGTATTGCCGCCAGTTACATTAATTGGGTTAACGAAATCAGGGGCTTTAAAAACTTGGTAGACAAGAATAGCTCCCGGAGTTGTAGTTAAAGCCGTAAATGAAAGTGATCCATTGGCCGTGCACGTTTCATTTGTAGCCGTAACCTGCAGACT
The DNA here is from genome assembly GCA_014378065.1 of Flavobacterium sp. Lineage (GTDB taxonomy): Bacteria > Bacteroidota > Bacteroidia > Flavobacteriales > Flavobacteriaceae > Flavobacterium. Next base: position 392 of record JACMOK010000079.1, on the reverse strand, counting down.
GAAGTTGGCGAGTTGCCCATAAGAAAAAGTACTTAAGAGAATACAAACACAAAACAAAAAATTAAATTTTACACTTTTGCAATTTGCGTTCATAGGGTTATAATGTTTATTCAGAGCAAGATAGGTTTTTATTATTTGTTAACATAAATCCATCCCGTCTTTTCCGCTCCCGACTTTAATCTAGCGAAATAGTAGTACGTAGCATCCGGCAATTCCCTGTTTTTAAAATCCTGCCCATGCCATTGGTTGGTGTAGTTATCCTGCTCAAAAACCACGCGCCCATAACGGCTAAATACTTTGAACTTTAATACCTCAAATCCGGTCAAATCCAAAATATCGTTGTCGCCATCGCCATTAGGAGAAATTCCAGCCGGGAAATTGCATAATGTAGT
>JACMOK010000078.1 GCA_014378065.1 Flavobacterium sp. | reverse complement strand
AAGATACTGTTTTCAAGACTAATGTTAAAAATTTGGGCAAATATGCTTTGGTTTTAGACACCATTCCGCCAAAAATCAATAGTGCAAAATCTATTGAAGGCAAATGGCTGAGTGATAAAAAATTCATTCAATTTACGATTAGCGATGATTTATCAGGGATAAAATCGTATAATGGTTATTTGAATGGCAAATGGATTTTGTTCGAATACGACAATAAAACCAAGAAAATTACGCACGATTTTAGTGATGGGATTGTTGCTGAAGGGGCAAATGAATTAAAACTTATTGTGGTGGATAATTTAGGAAATTCTACTATCTTTGAAACTCAGTTTTTTAGAAGTCAAAAACAATAAAATTTAATTCCTTGCATCACAATAAAATAATACTTGTTTTCCTTTTTTTCTGTTGTGGATGTGTAGCATTTGCTCAAACTTCTCGAATAAAAGGAGTTATTCTTGATAAAAATAACCAACCAGTTTCCAATGTAAATGTCTCCAGTCAAAGCGTTGGTACACAATCTAATTCCAATGGTTTTTATATTTTGTCTATTCCATCAAATCAGAAGGTTATAGTGGTTTTTTCGCATATTTCTTTGAAAAAAGCTACGGTTGTCGTTACTTTAAAACCCAGTGAAGATTACGAATTCAATCTGGTAATGAATGAACAAGATGAGCAAATGGGCGAAGTTATTGTTACTGTAAATAACAAAAAAAGAGTACAAGGAATTACTACTATCGAACCCGCATTGATTCGAAAAATTCCAGGCGCTAATCCTGGTGTCGAAAACATTTTGAAATCTTTACCAGGCGTAAATTCTAATAGTGAATTGAGCACGCAATATGCTGTTCGGGGTGGAAATTATGACGAAAATTTGGTGTATGTTAATGAAATTGAAGTATATCGTCCGTTTCTAATTCGCTCCGGTCAACAAGAAGGATTGAGTTTTACCAATACTGATTTGGTTCAAAATGTAGATTTTTCTGCAGGAGGTTTTCAATCTAAATTTGGCGATAAATTATCCTCAGTTTTAGATATTACTTATCGAACACCAACACAATTTGGTGCGGTTGCAGAAGCTAGTTTACTTGGAGCAAGCCTTGCTGTTGACGCCGTTTCTAAAAATGGTAAATGGTCAGAAGTGACAGGAATTCGTTACCGAAATAATTCACTTTTGGTTAACAGTCAAGAAACACAAACCAATTACACACCGGTATTTGCTGATGTTCAAACGAACGTCAATTTCAAAAAATCGGACAAATGGGAATTCAGTTTTTTGGGCAATATTTCTTCTAACGATTACAAATACCAACCTTTGACACGTCAAACTAACTTTGGAACTATCCAAGATGCAATGGCTTTGTTGATTTTTTATGAAGGACAGGAAAAAGATAAATATACCACTGTTTTTGGCGCAATAAAGTCAACTTATACAGCATCTAAAAATTCGACTTACAAATTGATTGCATCTGCATATCATACTAAAGAACAAGAATATTTTGATATTTTAGCGCAATATCGTTTGGGCGAAGTAGATTCTAATATTGGTTCTGAAACCTTCGGCGATGTTACTTTTACAAGAGGAATTGGCGGACAACTCAATCACGCCAGGAATGATTTGGATGCATTAATTGTAAATACCGAATTAAAAGGAATGCACAATTGGAAAAAAAATCAGTTCGAATGGGGAGCAAAATTTACTCGCGAATCTATTCGAGATCGAGTGATCGAATGGGAAGTGATTGATTCAGCTGGATTTTCGATAAATCCTCCTAAATTTTTGCCCAAAAATGACCAACCCTATTCACCTTATACAGGACCTTTAGTTCCTTATCAAAATGTGAGAGCAACTAATTTT
>JACMOK010000011.1 GCA_014378065.1 Flavobacterium sp. | reverse complement strand
TTATGGATCCGGTTTGAGATTGACTACAACTTGGCGGATTGGCCAAAGTAATACTTACTAAATTGAAAATCGAGGTGACCGAGTAGGCTGCATTTAAAACCGCGACTCCCGAAGGTCCGATAGAAATCGCCAGGTTACTCCCGCTATTAATAGTATAGGTTACGATGGAATTGGGCGTTCCGGTAAAGGTGACTGTGGCGTTAATTCCCGCACAAATGGTAATGTTTGCAGCAATGGTAACCGTTGGTAGCGGATTGATCGTAATCGTAATTGAATCTGTAAGTAATTTGATACAACTTGGCGTATCGGTACTTTGAATGCTTATTAAATTGAAAGTGGTATTGAGAGTGTAAGCACCCGTAAGAAGGGCGATCCCTGAACCGTCCAACACTATGGTTTGATCGGCTCCGTTGTTGCTGTTGAAGGTTACGATGGCATTAGGGGTTCCGGTAAAAGTAACTGTAATATTTTCTCCACTACACGCGGTAGGACTAGCAGTGATACCTACAAAAGGCAAGGGCACTACAGTAATGGTAACTGTTCCCATCTGTGGCTGACTGCATCCTGGTGTGCCACTGGTCGTTATACTTACCAAACTAAAAATAGTTGTTGTGGTATAAGTGGCGGTAATAGTGGCGGTACCTAAATTATTTAAAACTATTGTTTGATTGGGTTCTCCATTTATAGTAAACGTTACAATAGCATTGGCTGTACCGGTAAAAGTTACCGTGGCAGCACTCCCAGAACAGATGGTAACATCTGATGAAATCAAAACCGAAGGTACCGGGTCAACAGTGATTGTAATACTGCCGGTTTGAGATTGACTGCAACTTGGAGTTCCTACCAATACGGCGTCAATCAATGTAAAAGTAGCAGACGAAGTGTAGGTGTTGGTTATTGTTGCGTTTCCTAACCCATCCAATATTATGGTATTATTACTGCCACCATTGATAATGTAAGTGACCGTAGCATTTGGTGTTCCTGTAAAGGTAACCGTGGCACTAGATCCCGAACAAATTGTAGTATTGGAAGAAAGGGTCACAATTGGCAATGGAATGACCGTAACGGTTACTGTTCCCGTTTGTGGTTGAACGCAACTTGGTGTGCCCGATGTGGCTACACTCACCAAATTATATACTGTTGTTGCCGAATAAGTATTCGTTATCGTAGCGACTCCGGAACCGTCCAACAGTATCGTTTGATTGCCAGCGCCATTTACCATATAGGTTACAATAGCATTAGCCGTTCCATTAAATGTGATGGTTGCCATCGCACCGGCACATATGGTGACATCAGCAGTAATTGCAACTGTAGGCAATGGTAAAACGGTAACGGTGACGCTTCCCGTTTGAGGCTGACTGCAAGTCGGCGTTCCTGAAGTGGTGATGATGACCAAATTATAAATGGTTGTGGCGGTATATACATTGGTTATAGTAGCCATTCCCGTGTTATCTAGAATAATATTCTGATCGCTTCCCCCATCCACATTGTACACAACAGTAGCGTTCGGAGTTCCCGTAAAAGTAATAGTAGCACTGGCACCTGAGCAAATGGTTGTATTAGAGGAAATCGTAACCGAAGGAGGCGGCACCACAGTTAAGGTAATGGTTCCCGTTAACGGCTGGCTGCAACTTGGTGTTCCTGCAGAGGCCACACTTACCAGAGTATAAGTCGTGGTGACCAAGAAGGAATTTGTAATAGTAGCGGTACCAGAGCCATCTAAAAGCAGGGTTACCTCCGCTCCGCCATTCACGGTGTAAGTCACCGTGGCATTTGGTGTTCCATTAAAAGTTACTGTAGCATTTGAACCCGAGCATATCGTAGCGTTAGCAGCGATCGCAGCCACTGGTAACGGCAGGACAGTAACGGTAACGCTTCCGGTTTGTGGTTGACTGCATCCAGGCGTTCCGGACGAAGCGACACTAACTAAAGTATAGGTGGTCGTGGTGGTGTAAGTGCCTACTATCGTTGCTATTCCAGATCCATTCAATACTATAGTTTGATTTCCACCGGGATTGGCAGAATAACTAACGATGGCATTTGGAGTACCTGTAAAGGTAACTGTTGCCGTTGAACCAGAACAGATCGTAGCATTTGATGCAATGCTGACTGTGGGTAATGGAACCGCCGTAATCGTCACAGCACCGATTTGGGGCTGCACGCAACTTGGAGTACCAGAAGTGGCTGCGCTTACCAAAGCAAAAGTAGTGGTGGCATTGTAAACATTTGTTATGGTAGCAGTTCCCGATCCGTTTAGGGTTATCGTCTGATTTACACCTCCATTTACAGTATAAGTTATCGCGGCATTGGCCGTGCCTGTAAAAGTAACCGTGGCGGCCGATCCAGAACAAATGGTCGTATTGGCACTAATAGCAACCACAGGCGACGGAATCACCGTAATAGTTATAGTGCCCGTTTGAGGTTGGCTACATCCTGGAGAAGCACCAGAAACTATGCTCACTAAGTTGTATACAGTGGTCGTTGTGTAAGTATTGGTGATTGTGGCTATTCCGGTTCCACTCAATAAAATGGTTTGATTGCCTCCACCGTTTACTGTGTAAGTAACAATCGCATTGGGTGTGCCGGTAAATGTGACCGTTGCAGCAGCACCAGAACAAATTGAAATATTGGAGGATATAGAAACCGATGGCGGAGGTACTACGGTTACAGTTACGGTTCCCGTTTGCGATTGGCTGCAACTCGGTGTTCCTGATGACGCAACACTTACCAGCGCATACGTTGTTGTTGCTGTGTAGGTATTGGTGATGGTTGCTGTACCTAAATTATTCAAAAGTATCGTTTGGTTGGCAGCACCATTTATCGTATAAGTTACTGTAGCATTCGGCGTACCGGTAAAAGTAATTGTTGCACTGGCTCCTGTGCAAATGGTAGTGCTAGACGTTATTGTAACCGTAGGCAACGGCTTTACCGTAATGGTAACCGTTCCGCTTTGCGATTGGCTGCAGCTCGGCGTTCCTGCTGATGCTGCGCTGACCAACGTGTAAATAGTGGTAGCGGTGTAGCTTTGGGTAATGGCAGCGGCTCCGACTCCGTTCAACAGTATTGTTTGGTTTGGTCCTCCATTAATGTTGTAAGTTACCGTTGCGTTGGCTGTGCCAGAAAAATTTACCGTTGCAGAACCATTTGGGCAGACCGTCGCATTGCTCGAAATCGTGACTGTGGGCAGCGGAATAACAGTAATTGTAATGCTTCCTGTTTGAGGTTGACTGCAACTTGGTGTACCCGTTGACGTAGCACTGATTAAATTATAAATCGTTGTAACTGCGAAAGTTTGCGTGATGGTCGCGATTCCAGAAGCGTTTAAACCTATTGTTTGGTTTGGTCCTCCATTGGCATTATAGGCAACAGTAGCACTAGGTGTTCCTGTAAAAGTTACCGTTGAAGTTCCGTTGGGACAAACACTTGCATTGCTGGAAATAGAAACAGTGGGTAATGGCAAGACCGTGATTGTAATACTTCCTGATTGGGTCTGACTACAACTTGGCGTACCTGATGAAGCAACACTCACCAAACTAATCGTCGTTGTTGTGTTATAAACATTGGTGTACGAAGCCGCACCAGATCCACTTAAAACGATTGTTTGATTCCCACCGCCGTTAATAGTGTAAGTCACTGTTGCATTTGGAGTGCCCGTAAAAGTAACCGTGGCATTGGCGCCTGAACAAACTGTGGCATTTGCGGCTACTGTTGCGGTAGGTAAAGGCAGCACTGTTATCGTAACGGAACCCGATTGAGGTTGGCTGCAGACAGGTGTACCAGAAGAAGCAATGCTTACCAAGCTATAAGTTGTGTTGACATTATAAGTATTTGTTATTGTTGCAATGCCTGAACTGTTCAATACTATGGTTTGTGTTCCACCTCCGTTCACCGTGTAACTTACGGTGGCATTTGGTGTTCCTGTAAATGTTACTGTAGCGGAACCGTTAGGACAAACAGTACTATTGCTGGAAATGGCTACTGTCGGCAATGGTTTTACTGTAATTGTCGCCGTCCCGGATTGGGGTTGACTGCAAGTTGGCGTACCCGAAGAAGTAACGTTCACCAATGCAAAAACAGTTGTAGCAGCATAGGTGTTGGTGATGGTTGCGATACCAGAACTATTGAGCACAATGGTTTGATTACTGCCTCCATTCACGTTATAAACTGCGGTTGCATTAGGTGTACCAGTAAAGGTTATTGTAGCACTCGAACCGGTACATATCGTAACATTAGATGAAATAGCGACCGTCGGCAACGGCAAAGCGGTGATTGTAATCGATCCGGTTTGCGACTGACTGCAGCTTGGCGTTCCTGATGACGCCACACTGATCAAATTAAAAGTCGTTGTGGTAGCATAGGTGTTATTAATCGTTGCTACGCCCGAATTATTAAGTAATATAGTTTGATTTACACCTCCATTAATATTGTAAGTTACCGTTGCGTTTGGCGTTCCCGAAAAAGTTACGGTTGCAGTTGCGCCAGAACACACAGTGGTGTTGGCAGCTATACTGACTGTTGGCAGAGGCAACACTATAATTGTAACAGTTGAAGAAGCTGTCGCACATGCCGTTGAAGAAACGGTGTAGCTAAATGTATAAGGGCTTCCCGCTAAAGTTAATGGTGCCACATTTACGGTTCCTTGAAACCCATTTGAAGTCGCAATCGGACCAGTCCAAACGCCTGTATTATCGGGAGAGCCACCTAATAAATTAAATAAATTGAAAGGCGGTGTGCTGGGCAAATCAGAAACGCAAATTCTTCTCGTTCCATTGGTTCCGGCATCATTGGGTTCAACTAAGACAACATTGACTTCAAAACGCGTGATGCTTTCACAGGGTGGATCTACCGTTGTAGCGTAATAACTTTGGCCATTAATTAAAGGAGTAGTTAATGGCAATGGCGAAGCTGAGGAAGAGGTCAAATACCATCGTTTATTGGTCCCGCTGGCCACTAAATCTGCTATCGTAGCCTGATTACTTGGATCGTTACAAAATGATTGTATGGGGTTACCCTGAGGAACAGGTACAACACCCACGTTTACAAAAACAGAAAGTCTGGAAGTTTCACAACCTGTACTCGGATTGGTTTGACTGGCATAATAAATCGTGTTGTCAATCAAAACCGTTGAAGACGGCAAAGCACTACCCCCGTTGGACATACTATACCATTGTACATTATTTCCCGCAGCAATTAAATTTGAAATAGTCGCATTGCTCGCAACATCAACACAAACGCCTTGAAAATTTTGTCCCGTCGGAGCGGAATAAATTGTTACCACCACCCGTTGGCGTGCGCCACAAGTTCCGGAGTTGTCATCCGCAAAATAATCTTCTCCATTCAATAAGCCAACAGTATTGGACAACGAGGTTGTTGAGCTTGCAGTGGCGTACCAAACTACCCCATTCCCATTATTTGTGGCTGCAAGACTCGCTACAGTAGGTGATTGAACATCACAAAAAGACTGCGAGAAATTTATTACGGTAGGGCACTGCGCCAAACATGAGTGTAAGCCCGCAAAAAAAATGAGACAAAAAATAAGAACTATTTTTTTTCTACTAAGAGTAATTATTCTCATACGCATAGACTGATTGGCAAATTACAAAATTTTGAATATTGTTAAATTGGCTTGCAAAAGAAGACTATTCTCAGCGCTGTGACTACTTTTATTATCAAATTTTTAGATAAAAAAGTCAACCCAATTAATGCTACTATATTAATTAAATTAAGGTTTTCAATTTTTAACTCTTTTTAATATTATGAACAAATTCATTAACAATTATTTAATACATGTTTACAATTAAAAATGTTCAATTTACTGACTCCCATTTCAATAGCTTTAATTTTAGATCAACCAAAAAATGCAGATGCAATAAAAGTTTCTTTTACTGCATCTGCATTTGTAAAAATAAGAAGACATTTCTGCTAAAATTCTGAGTTGATTAATAGAAAATCGATTTAATCGGGAGATAAACGAAAGCCCTTCAGAGTTGTAATAAAAATTACTGCTTCCCTTTTTCAATGAAGTTAACAATGTTATACATAACAATTACGTCTTTTTGATTGATGTACAACTGCTTCCTATTGCCTTGATTTTTTCTCGTGATTATTGTAATTGTAAACGGAAAACCATCAGAATCCGCACAGGTAAAAGGATGGATAACGGTTTTGTCGTTTTCTTCGGTGTCTTCATAATTTAAAATATCATACACTTGGACTTCCTGAGAATAAACAACAATTCTATTTTTATTTGTATCAAGGCTTATTACTAAAGAAGTACTTTGCAAGACCGACCATTTTCCCCAGTTTCCTTTCGCGTCTTTTTCCATGACACTGTAACCCGTAGTCAAAAATTTATAAGACTGTCCCGATGCAGTGGGTATTCCAACTAGCACTAAAAAACTAAAAACTAAAAACTTTAACTTCATGGGTGCTGACTTAAACAATAATGGATCTTAAATTTCGAACTGTAATAGTTTTTGTTGCGCAATTTTGAATTCTGAAATCATATTGTTTACGATTTCAGACACGGGTTGGATGGCATCAATGATTCCTGCAATTTGACCTATTTCTAGTTCGCCTTCAATCAGGTCGCCCTCAAACATTCCGCGTTTCGCTCGTGCTCTGCCCAATAAGGTTTTCAATTGGTCTGTCGTCGGACATGTCGCATACAATTCCTGAAGGTCATTGTAGAATTTATTCTTTACCATCCGAACCGGAGCCAGTTCTTTTAAAGTCAGCTGTGTATCTCCTTCCCGTATGGTCACGATTGTGTTTTTAAAATTATCGTGAGCGGAAGATTCTAGTGAAGCCGCAAAACGACTCCCCACTTGAACTCCCTCAGCACCCAGTACCAGCGCCGCCAGCATGCCTTCACCTGTAGCAATGCCGCCAGCCGCGATTAATGGAATGGAAATATTGCGCTTGACCATCGGAATTAATGTAAATGTGGTAGTTTCTTCTCTGCCATTGTGTCCGCCCGCCTCAAAACCTTCAGCTACTATCGCATCGACGCCTGCTTCCTGTGCTTTGATTGCAAATTTAGAACTGCTAACCACGTGCACCACCACGATTCCTTTTTCTTTTAAAACAGCCGTCCAAGTTTTAGGGTTTCCCGCAGAAGTAAAAACGATTTTCACTCCTTCTTCAATGATGATATTGATGATTTCCTCTATGTTTGGATACAGCATCGGCACATTGACGCCAAAAGGCCTGCTGGTGGCATTTTTACATTTTCGGATGTGCTCCCGCAACACTTCCGGATACATCGAACCCGCGCCAATCAATCCCAAACCGCCTGCATTGCTGACGGCGCTGGCCAATTTGTAGCCACTATTCCATATCATACCACCTTGAATTATCGGATATTGAATATTGAAAAGCTGCGTAATTCTGTCCATTATTGCTTGATAATCTTTCCAGTTTGCGAAAAATTATTTGAATCAATCTTATACCAATAAACTCCAGAACTCAATTTTTCTAAAGAAACTTTCGTATTGTCGTTCGCTAAATCTTGATTTAAAACATGCTGACCTAAGCTATTGTACAGCGTGATTTCGGCGTTTTGAAAAGTTTTTAAAAAAGCTACAGAAACGGATTCTTTCGCCGGATTAGGATAAACAACAACTTTAGAGTTTGAAAAAGATTCGGTTAACAATAAGGCATTATTGAGCGCCAATTGGAAATCCGGGATGCCGTAGCCATATTGCATGTTGGGATTCGCGAATTTATCTGATGACTGTTTAACAAAATCTACCACCTGTTGATTGGTCAAACCCGGAACTGCGCCCCAAAAAGTAGCGATCATTCCAGCCATAATCGGCCCCGAAAAGGAGGTCCCATTTGCGGTAGTGATCGCGCCCGTGCTAGGGTTAACCAAAACAGAAGCTTGGCCCTGTGCCATGATGTCGGGTTTTATTCTGTCGTCAAAGGTGGGTCCGACAGAGCTAAAAGTAGCATACAATCGGTTGGCTTTTACAGCGCCTATCGCCAAAACATTTGTCGCTTCCGCAGGCACACCAACATGAGGCTCCGTGGTTGCTCCTTCATTTCCGGCACTGGCCACGACAACCATCCCTCTGCTAAATGCAATGTTCGCGCCCTGTGAGCCAAATGCAGCATTCCCGGTCATGTCAGAGTAAGCGTGACCATAGTTTGGATTGTCAAACGAAAAGTAGCCCAGCGATGAAGTGATTACATCAGCTCCTACTCTATCAGCAGATTCTGCGGCTTCAACCCAGTTGCTTTCTTCCACCGGATTTTCAGAGGCTACATCTTCGGTGATAAATAAATAGTATTGGGCATCGGGAGCAGTGCCTACTAGTTGACCATCCTTAAAACCACCCATAGTCGACAACACCATAGTTCCGTGAGTATCACCGGTGTAAACTAACGAGTCTTTGGACACATAATCATATCCGCCTAAAATTTGGTTGTTATCTCTTAATCGTTGAAAAGGTAGTAATGTGTTTACGTTTGGAAATCCGGCGTCGAGCACTGCAATAACTTTTCCAGTAGCTGTGAAGTTTTGTTGGTGTAACAAATCGCCATTGAGCATGTGTATTTGATTGAATGAATTGCCGTAATTAAATGTGGTTTCGGTATCCATTTGTTTATTTACGGGTTGGAATCGCTTGGGCGTACTTGTTCTTAAATTGAGAGCATTATCCGCGAAACGAACGCGATCAACAAACGAAAAACCCAGCAAGGCATTAATAGCTTCAAAGGTTCCCCGAACGTGAAGGCAATTAAGCCATTTTGACTTTGCCAACACCGCAATGCCAGAAGCGGCGGAGATTTGATCAATATAGGGCTGATGAATTGGAGCATCTTTGATGTCTAGCGCGATATTTTGCAGCATTCTTCGGTCTAGCGAACGCTGTTTTAACTCTGATAACGGATTGTCAAAAAAAGCTTGTGCGTTGGGCTTTGCGTTAAAATATACCCAAGCATCTTCCTGAGAAAAAGCTGCAAATTGTAAAAGTACTAATAATAAAAAAACTGGCTTTTTCATAAAAATATAATTTAGAAATGTAAACTTACGAAATTACTCCTGAACCAACTAATTCGTCTCCAAGATACCAAGCTACAAATTGTCCTTCGGTGATCGCTGACTGGGGTTCGTCAAAAGCGACATACATTCCGTTTTCGAATTGGTGTAATTTAGCACTCTGTAGCGGCTGGCGGTATCGGATTCTCGCGAAAACTTTCATGGTTTGTCCTTCAGTCAAAGTCAAATCGGTGCGAATCCAGTGAACTTCGGATTTTTTAATAAAAAGGGCTTTTTTGAACAGCCCGGGATGTCGGTGTCCCTGACCGGTGTAAATCGTATTGGTAGCAACATTTGTTGCAATGACAAACAGCGCTTCGGGAGTGCCGCCCACTTGAAGTCCCTTTCTCTGACCTGTCGTAAAATAATGAGCCCCCTGGTGTCTGCCTACAACTTTTCCCATTTCAGGAGTGTAGACAATACTTGCCGCTTCCTGTGAAAGTCTTTCTTCTAAAGAATCGCAGTGGGGTTTTTCGATGGTATATATTTTTTCGCTGGCATCCACTTCAAAAATTAACCCGGCTTTGGGTTTGAGTTTCTGCTGCAAAAATGCTGGCAAACGTACTTTTCCGATAAAACACAATCCCTGAGAATCTTTTTTTTCGGCAGTGACCAAGCCCATCTCAGCTGCTATTGCTCTAACCTCTGGCTTAGTCAATTCGCCAATCGGAAATAAAGATTTGGACAATTGTTGTTGTGACAATTGACAAAGAAAATACGATTGGTCTTTATTGTTGTCGGCTCCGGCCAGCAGTTGATAAACAGGCTTTTTATCGACTTCAAATTCCCCTTTTCTGCAATAATGGCCTGTGGCCACAAAATCGGCACCCAAACCCAAAGCTATTTTCAGGAACACGTCGAATTTGATTTCGCGATTGCAGAGCACATCAGGATTTGGTGTTCGGCCTTTTGCGTATTCACTGAACATATAATCGACGATTTTCTCCCGGTATTGTTCACTCAAGTCTACTGTCTGAAACGGAATACCCAATTTCTCAGCCACCAACAGCGCGTCGTTACTATCTTCGAGCCACGGACATTCGTTTGAAATCGTAACCGAATCGTCGTGCCAGTTTTTCATAAACAAACCAATTACTTCATAGCCTTGCTGCTGCAGCAAATATGCCGCAACGCTTGAATCTACACCTCCGGAAAGTCCGACGACTACACGTTTCATCTTAAAATAGTTAAAAAAAATTGACTGCAAAGGTAGGGCTAAATTTTACATATGAAGGTTAACGGATTTGTAATTTTAGCCCTGATGGCAGCGACATCCTTTTACGGCCATTTTTGGCCCGTAAAAGATATAGCGAACAGCAGGAAAAAGCTCCCAAGATTAGCACTAATGCTGCACAGGGTTGGTTCGGGGTTTGGTAGGTTTTTTGCGTTTAATTTTGTCCATGTTGTCCTTTTTAACCAGTTTGCCATTTTCGTAAAATTCCCATGTGCCTGTCTTTTTACCCGCCGTAAATTTGCCTTTCGACGCGAGATTTCCGAGCGGATCTCTATATATTGCCAGACCGTCCAGCAAATTGTTTTTGTAGTTTGAATCTTCAAGTACGATCCCCTTTACGGTATATTTCCGGTAGCTTCCTGTTTTCAAACCGTTGTTGTAATTTGCTTCTTCGGCAACATTTTCCTCGCCCGGCACTCCAGAACCCCTGTAAAAAACGCTGCGCTTGCCGTTGAGTTTCCCCGCTTTATAATTTTCAACTGACATCAAATCGGGTAAATTTTCATGGTAGTATTTCCACTCGCCTTCATACAAATGATTCACTTCTTTCCCTTCGCTCACTTTGTGTTTGGTTTGATTGTAAAAAATAGTGTAGGCAGATTGGTCCTTCGGACTAAACGCTCGCGTAGCGATAACAGATTTTGCTTTGGTATCGTCATAAAAAGTAAAGGTGCCGATTTCTTTACCATGATCAAACGTTCCTTCGTATCTCGGGCGCTTGGATTCAGCATAAAACCCCTGCCATTTCCCGTGTTTTTTTTCTTGGTTGTCTAGCTTATTGTAGTCGGTTTGCCCCGACAGCGACTGACTTAAAAAAGCCAACAAAAAAATGCTGAGAAAACAATTCCTGCTTTTCATAAAATGAATTTAAAACTACTCTTATAAACGCAATTTGTAATTTTTATTTTAACAAAAATACATTTTAATCCCACTACTAATTTACATTCGGTTTTGATATCGAAAACAAATCTCAATTCCTGAGCACTTCCAAGGAAAAAAAATATAATTTTACACTTTAAATGTTATGGCTATGAAACGGATTTTTGCTTCTTTATTGTTCCTGCTTTCTTGTATTACTTTTGGTCAAGTTACCTTAAAAATTACTTCAATCCCCTCGAATACTCCCGCAAATGCTACAATTTATATCGCTGGAGATTTTAATACTTGGGATCCGGGAAACGCTGCTTACACCATGCAATCAGACGGTTTGGGCGCTTGGCAAATCGTTATTCCTGAAGGTACGGGAACCATCGGATTTAAATTTACGCGTGGCAGTTGGCCCACCGTTGAAGGCAATGCTAACGGCAGTTATTTACCCAACCGCACGTTAACTTTTACAGGAGTTCCACAAAACCTGAACCTGACCATCCTTTCTTGGGAAGATATCAGCGGCAGCGGCACTGCAAGTACTGCAGCAGCGAATGTACAGATTTTAAACAATGCTTTTTTCATGCCTCAATTAAATACCTCGCGAAAAATTTGGTTATACCTCCCACCCGATTACAATAGCTCGACCAAAACCTATCCGGTGCTCTACATGGCAGATGGACAAAATTTGTTTGACAATGCCACTTCGTTTTCTGGCGAATGGCAGGTTGATGAAACCTTAAATACTTTGTTTGCTCAGGGTGATTATGGCGCCATTGTGGTGGGCATTGATAATGGCGGTGGCGAACGACTCAACGAATATTCGCCTTGGTTTAATGCTCAATACAATGCGGGCGGCGATGGCGAGGCCTATATGCAGTTTGTGGCAGCAACTTTAAAGCCTTACATTGATTCTAATTTTAGAACCAAGCCCCAGCCGCAGTTTAATGCTCTGATTGGGAGTTCGATGGGTGCTTTGATTTCGGTATATGGCGCCTGTGCTTTGCCTGCGACGTTCCAAAAAGTAGGTGCGTTTAGTCCGGCGTTTTGGTTTTCGCTTGGCGATTTGAACAATTATATTTTGAATGATGTCAGCAATGTCAATGCCCTGCGGTTGTACTTTGTAGCAGGACAAAACGAATCGACAACGATGGTTCCAAACATTAATATTGTACGAAATAATTTGATCAGTAAAGGCGTTTTAACTGCTAATACCTTGACCAAAATAGATGCCTTTGGAACGCATACCGAAAGTTATTGGCGGGGTGAGTTTGGCGCCGCTTACCAATGGCTTTTTAGCGGAACCAATTTATCAACAAATGACAGCCCGATCGTTTCAGTCGCCAACATCCAACAAAACGGATCAGGTGAAATTCAAATTAAAGGGTTGACGGAATCGGTTTCTTTTGACGTGATCTCGATTTCAGGTCAAAAAATACAGACAATAGAACTGGCAAACGGCACGCACCGAATTTCGGGGTTGGCATCGGGTGTATATTTTTTAAAATCTGAAAAAACACCAAGCCTTAAAATCGTCGTGCGATAAATTACAATTCTCTGCGCTCACTGCGAAGTTGGCTTTTTTTCTGTGCATACTCATAACCCTGCAATCACCAATTTTTCATGTGATTTTTATTAAAAATCAGCGGCTTGTTGGTGAGTTATGGCGAATTGCGCCGAAAAAAAAAGCTCAACATATTTCAAAATTCAAAATAAATACTTACCTCCTAGGTTAGTAAAATTTGAGTGGTGATAAAAAGCTTTGGCAAGAAAGAGATTGAAAAGATTTGGGATGAATTCAATTCAAAAACTTCCTACTGACATACAAAATGTCTCAACAAGAAAACTAAGGATGATCAATAATTCAAAACGCAAACGATTTGAGAATTCCGCCAGCAAATCATTTAGAAAAATTTAGTGAAAATCTTGCCGATTTTTATAGTATTCGAATTAATAAGCAATTGAGTATTATTTTTAAATGGAAAGACGACAATGCATTTGAAGTTGAAATAGTTGATTATCATTAAACAAAAGTTAAAACGGAAAAGCTTAAAAATATTCATCCTAGTAAAATCTTAAAAGAAGAATTTGTTGAACCGCTGGAAATAACTGCTTACAAACTTTCTAAAGAGACTTTTATTCCAAAATGTAGGGTTAGAGAAATTCTAAAAGGTAATCGCAGAATAACTGCTGATAGAGCTTTGCGCTTATCTAAATTTTTTGGAACTTCTGCTAAGTTTTGCCGAGAATTACAAGAGGATTATGATTTAGAAGAAGAAAAAACTTCAAAGAGTTCGGAATTTGAAAGTATAAAACAGGCCAACTGCAACGTCTAATAAAAGTGCACAAGCTCAATTGCTGGTTTTTCATTCCCGAAAGTTCTTCCTATCGAAAAACTTTATCTTAGCGGAAAGAACTTAGTTCGTTTTGCCGCAACTAAAAACCGGTGCGCAAAATGGTCGGTTAGGTATGTGGTATAAATTAGGAGAATTTGAGAACCTAATGCAACATCGATAGAAATTATCTTTGTTCAATATGGGAAGAAAGCAGGAGAGATTAACCTATTATGAACGTGTTGTTATTGCAAGAAATCCAAATCCATTCATAAAATTCCTGATAATCATAATCGAGAATGTATTTGTACTTTACATCATTTTTAAAAAGATTCGTCACGATAATTACAATATTGCTTGTGTAGCTGCCGCGTTTTTTATCAACATTGCCTGACACCAAATGCGGAATAAGCAAGCTTCACTTTGAAGTTCCAAAAGCAGTTTTTATTCGTGCTTTTTTTATTGCATTTGGTATTACGCCGCTCTACCAGCAAAAGCACCCTTGCTTCCACCTCCATAAATCAATAATGCGCTAATAACATATTGTTTATTCCTCTAGCAGCCGCTGCAACTGCGTTTTTTCTCGAATGGGCAATTGGGGACGAATTTTTACAAAGATATCTCGATATTTCTGTTCTTTCAGCAATTTCCGAATGTTGTCTTTTGAAAATTTAACAAACTGCCAACGGTGGTTTCCGGTTCCGTAAACTAAACTTTTAAAGACCGGTTCGGTATAAATTTCTAAGTTGAGCAATTTTTCTAAAGCATGTTGCTGCAAATTCGAGTCGCAATTGGTTCCGGTATAACTCAGCAACTCCGCGTAGCTTTTTAGTTTTTCCTTCTGATCTTGTTCTGTAGCTAAGGCCAAAGAAAGGTGCATTAATTTCAGATTTTTATCCTGAAATCCAATCCAATCTTTCGAGATTTCTAAGTAACGCATCTTGTGTTCCGGAAATGCTTTCCACAAAGTATACAGCGCAATTTCCTGGGTTTCATAAGATGGATCATGGAGCAAAGTTTCATATTGCAATCTGAAATTTTCAGGAATTTCGGTTAATGAGGATGCAACTGCTTGCCGCACATTAACATCATTTGTTTTTAACGCTGTCGTTAATAGGTATTCTTTTTCTTCAAAAGGAATGGCGATGCTTTGATAAACCAACAGTTCCTTAATCGGATAATAGGCGGTGCTTTGAAGAATTTTCAAAATTTCATCCTTGTCTTTTTTAATATCCAATGGAGTTTTAATGAGTTGGATGTAATTCGAAATAAATTCGTTTTTTTGCAATAAGGCTGTGACATCTGCTTCCTGAAATTGGGTTTCTTCTAACCATTTATTGCGGAAAGTGGTGGTGTCGAAATCTGATATAAAATTAATTTCAGTTAAAAAGTCGGCTGTGGTCACGTTTTGAAATTCGTATTTTTTTAGATAATGCTGCACGGCCAAATTAAAATTTTCACGACCTAAAGCTTCATGCAAAACATGCAAAGCCCAAGCGCCTTTCTGATAAAATGAAAGCGAACTGGCCTTTTCATTCAAAATCGGAACGGAGTCGGTTTTGGAAGCCTCCTTAATTTTTTCAGAAGTTTGGTATAGTTTGTAGTAAAAATAATTATCTCCAAAAATCTCGCGTTCTGCCAAAAGCGCGTAATAAGTGGCGAACCCTTCCTGTAGCCAATGGTCTTTTCCTGATTTGGCCGTTACCATATCGCCAAACCACTGGTGTGCCAGTTCGTGCGCATTGATATTGAGGTAATTTCGATCGGTATACGCCACCTCATCTACAACAAAGTCACGAGAAAATGTGGTGGCTGTCGTGTTTTCCATTCCGGCATACAGAAAATCGCGTAGGGGAATCTGACGGTATATTCCCCAAGGATAAGGAATGCCAATTTCATTTTCTAAAAAATCAAAGACTTTCGCACTGTAACGATAAGTGGGTTCTATTTTGAGAGAATCCTCTTTTTCGAAATACATTTCTAGCGGAATTCCAGACATAGATCGGTCTTCTTGTTTTTGAAAATGCCCAATGGCCAACATCACCAAATAACTGCTCATGGGTTGCTGCATTTGATATTTCCAAATAATATCGTCACCCGAATTTATTTTTTTTAGCAATTTTCCGTTGGCAATGACTTCAAAACTTTTTTGAAAGGTAATGTCTAAACCAAACACCACTTTCTCGTTTACATCGTCAAAACTTGGTAACCAGTTGCTCGTGTTTTTGCCCTGCCCTTGGGTCCAGATTTGTCCCTGAACTTCTTCGGGCGTGTCTATTTCTTTGGAGAAATCCCAATTGACGAAATACATTGCTTGAGTTGGAAAAGCTTCATAGTCAAAAGTTAGTGTGTTTTTCCCTTTTGAAAAACCTTCAAAAAGCAGCAATTGTGTTTTGCTTTCTTTAAATCGAACACTGATCTTATTGATTTTTAAATTGGTAAACACCATTTTTTGCGCATCAATTCTGATGGTGTCAACCTTATTCTTTACCTCAAAAGTATATTGGCATTTTCCGATTACATTGCGTTTTACAGGATTGATCTGGATTGCCGCCTGAATTGATTTAAAATCAACTGATTGCGATTGTTGTGCAAAAGTAAATGTAGAAATCAAAAGAATATAGAAATAACGCATAGTCTGTGAGTGGGGTTGGTCCAAAGATAGTTTTTCAAAATATTTAGTTTTCAAATTTCTACATTAATCTTTAACTTTTCTTACAGAATTTCAAAAAAAAGTAACAAGCTTAACATTTGACACTTGTTTTAGAATTTTCAAATTAAAAACTATCTTCGCTTAACGCAATTTTAAATCCTTTAATTCTTGAATCCAGCCATGCACCTGTTACAAACTCCTATCGAATATCTCAAAGGCGTTGGTCCGAATCGCGGCGAGCTGCTTCGAAAGGAACTTGGCATTTACAAATATGAAGATTTGGTTCATTTTTTTCCCAACCGATACATCGATCGAACGCGGTATTACAAAGTTAACGAATTACAACACCATGCCGCTGAAGTGCAATTGATTGGTAGAATTATCCATCTGAAAACCGTCGAACAAAAAAGAGGCAAGCGTTTGGTAGCCACTTTTGCAGATCAAACCGGTCAGATGGAGCTGGTATGGTTTCAGGGTCAGAAGTGGATTCGAGAAAGTTTGCAGCTCAATGTTCCC
Organism: Flavobacterium sp.; assembly: GCA_014378065.1. Classification (GTDB taxonomy): domain Bacteria; phylum Bacteroidota; class Bacteroidia; order Flavobacteriales; family Flavobacteriaceae; genus Flavobacterium. The sequence continues at coordinate 7,596 of JACMOK010000011.1, read as the reverse complement.
ATTGTTATTTTTGGAAAATGCACCGATTTCAACCATGTTTTTACAATGGCGCATCCTGAAATTGAGCTTTTAAGCGAACACGAACAAAGTTTGCGTTCTGCCATGCAACCCGTTTATCCTTCTACCGAAACCTTAACGAATCGCGGCATTTCGAATCGGGTCATCAACAAACTAATGCAACAGCTGTTTCAGGAAACCCAAACCTTATTTGGCGAAACCTTGCCCGATTATTTGATCGATAACCTTCGACTGATCTCTAAAAAAGCCGCCTTATTCAATATTCACTTTCCTAAAAGTGCGGAAGCTTTGGCCAAAGCACAATTTCGTTTAAAATTTGAAGAGCTGTTTTTTATCCAATTGCAACTCATTACCAAAAATCTAATTCGGAAACATAAGATTAAAGGACATCCTTTTACCATTGTAGGAGCCCGTTTCAATCACTTTTTTCAAAACCATTTGCCATTTGATTTAACGAATGCCCAAAAACGAGTACTCAAAGAAATCAGAAATGACATGGGAAATCCGGCTCAAATGAACCGTTTGTTGCAAGGAGATGTGGGCTCCGGAAAAACAATCGTGGCATTTATGAGCATGCTTTTGGCTTTGGATAATAGTTTCCAAGCGTGTTTGATGGCTCCGACTGAGATTTTGGCTAATCAGCATTTTCATGGATTGCAAGCATTGGCTAGTGATTTGGATATTAATATTAAAATCCTGACGGGTTCCACCAAAACTAAAGACAGGAAAATTATTCATGAGGAACTTGAAAATGGTCTTTTAAACATTATTATTGGCACCCACGCCCTACTCGAAGACAAAGTAATATTTAAGAATTTGGGGTTGGCCGTCATTGATGAGCAACATCGGTTTGGGGTGGAACAACGCTCCAAATTGTGGAAGAAAAATAGCATTCCGCCGCACGTATTGGTGATGACTGCCACACCCATTCCGAGGACTTTAGCGATGAGTTTGTATGGTGACTTGGACATTTCGGTGATTGATGAGTTGCCTCCGGGACGCAAACCAATACAAACCGTTCACCGTTTTGATGCCAATCGTTTAAAGGTCTGGAAATTTATTCGGGATGAGATTGCTTTGGGCAGACAAATTTATATTGTATATCCGTTGATTCAAGAATCTGAAAAGATGGACTTTAAGGATTTGATGGATGGTTATGAAAGTATTTCGCGCGATTTTCCTTTGCCACAATATGCGATTTCGATACTCCATGGCAAAATGAAACCCGCAGACAAAGACGCTGAAATGAAACGCTTCGCCGATGGGAAAACCAACATTATGGTCGCCACTACCGTAATTGAAGTCGGAGTCAATATCCCCAACGCCAGTGTCATGATCATAGAAAGTGCTGAGCGTTTCGGACTCTCGCAACTGCACCAACTGCGGGGTCGCGTGGGTCGGGGTGCCGAACAAAGCTATTGCATTCTGATGACGTCTCATAAATTATCGGCTGACAGTAAAACCAGAATGGAAACAATGGTTAACACCAATGATGGATTTGAAATTGCAGAAGTCGATTTGAAACTTCGCGGCCCTGGCGATTTAATGGGAACCCAACAAAGTGGCATTCTCAATCTACAGATTGCGGATATCGTTCGCGATAAAGAAATTTTGCAACTCGCGCGTCATCATGCGGTTCAAATTCTAAAAAATGATACTAATTTGCAAAATCCCGAACACCAGACACTGCGTTTGGTTTTTATGGAATTATCAAAGAAAAACAATATTTGGAATTATATCAGCTGAATTAATGGCTAAACTTATACAGTTGTAGGTACAAATGTTAAATAAAAAACAACTGTCAAAACATTCCCAACCCTAAAACCTAAATTTGTTTATCGCTTAATTTGGAGAGATGCTCCTTTCACTTTTTCCATTCGTTATGAAAATAAAGTACATCGTATATGCAATTTTGATTCTAGGTTCGGGCAGTTTTATTGCCTATCGTATCATCGAGAATAAAACTACTGAAGGAAATTCAACAGAAAAAAGTGCGAAAAATAAAGCCATGACGGTGAGCGGAATGGTTGTTCATCTTCAAACTTTCGACAACAATCTTTCGCTGTCGGGTTCGATTGAGGCCAACGAACAGGTCGAAATAAGAAGTGAGGTATCGGGAATTGTCGAAAGCATCAATTTTAAAGAAGGCAGTTCTGTAAGCACGGGCCAGCTTCTTTTTAAAGTCAATGATATCGAATTGCGAGCCCAACTTGCGCAAGCCAAAACCAAACAAGGATTGGCGGCTGAAAACGAACGCAGGGCAAATCTTTTATTACAAAAAGAAGCTATCAGTCAAGAAGAATATGACGTCGCTAGAGCCGATTTTAAATCGGCGCAAGCACAAACCCAATTAATTAACGCACAAATTGCAAAAACTTCGATCAGGGCTCCATTTTCCGGTAAAATCGGGTTGCGTTCCATCTCACCAGGCACTTATGTTACACCGATGGTCATGGTTGCCAATTTGGTCAACACCGGAAAATTAAAGATTACTTTTTCTATTCCTGAAAAATATGCTGCCCAAATTAAAAATAATGCTGATCTAAGTTTTACCGTAGCGGGATCGTCACAAAAATACAACGCTACGGTCTATGCGATTGAGCCAAGCGTGGCAACGGCTACGAGAACTTTACAAGTTCGGGCCCTGGCTGACAATAAAGAAGGAAAATTATTGCCCGGTACTTTTGCCAACATTGAATTGCCGTTAGAAATTATTAAAGAGGCAATTGTGGTGCCTACCGAAGCCATCATCCCCGTACAAAATGGAAAAAAACTGTTCATTGCTCGTAATGGCAAAGCCCAAGAAGTGATGGTCGAAACCGCGACGCGAACGGATGCCTCCATTTTGGTGCTTTCGGGTTTGAAAGCAGGTGATACGGTATTGACCAGCGGTGTCATGTCATTAAAGAGCGATAGCAAGGTAAAAGTAAACCTCAAATAAAAGTTCAAATTTGCAATCAGAATGAGTTTATCCACCACCAGTATACGGCGTCCGGTATTTACGATTGTCATTAATTTGGCCATTATTCTGTTTGGGGTAATTGGATATACTTTCTTAGGCGTTCGCGAATTTCCTTCAATTGATCCGGCACAAATATCAATACGAACCAATTATGCAGGCGCCAATTCTGATATCATTGAATCTCAAATTACTGAACCTTTAGAAAAGGCTATCAATTCAATCGATGGTATTCGCAACATCACATCTTCTAGTATTCAGGGCAGCAGCAATATCACGGTCGAATTTAATTTGAACAAAAACCTTGAGGAAGCAGCCAATGACGTTCGCGATAAAGTTTCGCAAGCGGTACGCAGTCTGCCACAGGATATTGATGCGCCGCCAGTAGTTTCTAAAGCAGATGCCAATGGCGAAGCGATCATTTCGATGACAGTGCAGAGTGATGCTAGAAGTGCTTTGGAATTGAGCGACTATGCCGAAAATGTAATTGCCCAAAGACTGGAAACAATACCAGGAGTAAGCGGCGTCCAGATTTGGGGACAAAAAAAATACGCTATGCGTTTGTGGATTGATCCTATCAAACTTGCTTCTTATGGATGCACGGTTTCCGAAGTTCGCGATGCTTTAAACAAACAAAACGTAGAACTGCCTTCGGGAAAACTAACTGGCGACAATACCGAATTGACTGTAAAAACCATCGGTAATCTCTCTACAGCAGCAGAATTTAACAACATTATTATTCGCGCTGAAGCAGAAAAAACCGTGCGTTTGAGCGATGTCGGACAGGCGGTTTTGGGTCCTGAAAATATAGAAACCAAAATGAGTCAGTCGGGTTTGCCTCTTGTGGGCGTTGCGATTGTTCCGCTTCCCGGCGCTAATTATCTGGATATTTCTAAGGAATTTTACAAAGAATTTGACCTGCTTAAGAAGGATTTGCCCAAAGACATCAAATTAAACATTGCGATTGACAGTACGATTTTCGTCAAAAAATCAGTGATCGAGGTCGCTGAAACTTTGGGCATCTCCATTATTCTGGTGATCCTAATCATATATTTATTTTTTAGGGACTGGGCCATTGCATTTCGACCTTTAATTGACATTCCCGTTTCATTAATTGCGACTTTTTTTATTATGTATCTTTTCGGGTTTTCTATCAATGTCCTGACCTTGTTGGCGATCGTTTTGGCTACCGGACTTGTAGTCGACGATGGCATTGTCGTTACCGAAAATATTTTTAAAAAAGTGGAAGAAGGGATGTCGCCTATCGAAGCGGCCATCAAAGGATCAAATGAAATCTTTTTTGCTGTTATTTCTATTTCCATCACACTTGCTGCCGTGTTCCTTCCGGTCATTTTTCTGGAGGGATTTGTGGGTCGGCTCTTTCGAGAGTTTGGCGTCGTCATCGGCGCGGCGGTATTGATTTCTGCCTTTGTATCGCTTACCTTAACGCCGATGTTGAACGCCTACTTAATGAAAAGCGGCAAGCAAAAAAAATCGAAATTTTATGAGGTCACCGAACCTTACTTTCAAAAATTAAATAGCGGATATGCCGCGTCACTGCAACATTTTATGAAACGAAAATGGTTGAGTTTTCCTATAATTATAGTTTGTTTTGGATTGATTTATTTGTTTTTTAGTCTGTTGCAAAAGGAAACAGCACCTTATGATGACCGTAGCGCTTTGGTAATGAGCATGACGACACCCGAAGGCGCTACATTTGATTATACTGACCGGTTCATGCAAGAAATTTCAACGTTAATAGACGATTCCATTCCCGAAAAAAAAGTCAGTCTGATCATCACTGCTCCGGGCTTTGGTGCTTCTACAGTTAATAGTGGCCGGGTGCGAATTGCTTTGTCTGAACCCAGTGAAAGAAACCGCACGCAAAAACAAATTGCCGAGAAGTTAACCCAGTGGACAAAACAGTATCCCGAGGCCAAAACTTCGGTCATCGAGCAACCCACCATAGCGGTTAACAGGCGTGGCGGACTGCCCATTCAATATATTATTCAGGCCGCCAATTTCGCAAAATTACAGCAGAAAATTCCGCTGTTTATGGAAGAAGCCGCTAAGAATCCCACTTTTGCCATTACTGATGTTAATTTAAAGTTCAACAAACCCGAAATCAATGTCACCATCAATCGCGAAAAAGCAGAAAGCTTGGGTATTTCTGTAATCGATATTGCGCAGACGTTACAACTTTCGTTGAGCGGCCAACGGTTTGGATATTTTATGAGAAACGGAAAACAGTACCAAGTCATTGGACAGTTTGATCAGAAAGACCGTTCGAAGCCTTTGGATTTGACTTCGATGTTTGTCAAGAATGTTAAAGGAGAACTCATTCAGATGGACAATGTCGTAACGATTGAAGAGCAGAGCAATCCTCCCCAATTGTACCACAACAATCGCTATATGTCGGCAACAGTATCTGCTGGTCTGGCGCCCGGCAAAAGCATCAGTGATGGTATCGATGCAATGAATGAAATTAAAGCCAAAGTACTCGATGATACTTTTACCACAGATTTGGGTGGCGAATCCCGGGATTTTGTCGAAAGCAGCTCCAATACTTCTTTTGCTTTCGGATTGGCTTTACTGCTGATCTTTCTGATTCTTGCGGCCCAGTTTGAAAGCTTTATCGATCCGTTTATTATTATTCTAACCGTGCCGATGGCTGTCGCAGGCGCCTTATTTTCTTTATGGTTGTTCGATCAAACGTGGAATATCTTTAGCCAAATCGGAACCGTGATGTTGATTGGCTTGGTAACAAAAAACGGCATCTTAATTGTTGAATTTGCCAACCAATTGCGCGAACAGGGAAAACCAAAATTTGAGGCCATTTTAGAAGCTTCGGAAGCGCGACTGCGACCCATTTTAATGACGAGTTTAGCGATTTCCCTTGGGGCGCTTCCAATTGCATTATCGCTCGGCGCGGCTTCAGCAAGCCGAATAGGAATGGGAGTTGTGATTGTTGGTGGTACTATATTTTCGTTGGTTTTAACATTGTTCGTAATACCTGCAATGTATTTGATGTGGTCGAAAGCCCGAAAACACTATCCTGAATTTGACCATATTGAAGAATACGAAAAAGAAACTAAATCATGAGGAAATCCAATATAATTTTTCTGAGCTTTTTTGTTTTTTTTATTGGCCTTTTTAGAGCGAGTGCACAGCAATTACTTTCTTTGGAAGAGGCCGTATCCATTGCCTTGGAAAACAATTATGACATTAAAATTGCCAAAAACAATCTAAGAATTGACCAAACCAATGTTGCGACCGGTAACGCTGGTATGTTACCCAAAGTCACTGCTAATGTAGTGGATAATAATGGTAGTCAAAATGCTTCGCAAACCCGCACAGACGGAACGCTGACCACTGTTAAGAATGCTAAAAACAATAGTATTAATTATGGAGTGGGTTTAGATTGGACCATCTTCGATGGCTTTAGCATGTTTGCAAAATACGACCAACTCGAGGCATTGAAGAAGCTTGGCGAAAACCAATTAAAACTAACCATCATCACTAAAATCAGCGAGGTCAATCAAACATATTTTGATTTAGTGCAGCAGCAACAGCAACTAAAAGCATTAGATACCACCATCGCCATTTCAAACCAGCGACTAACTTTGGCACAAAACCGTTTCAGCATTGGCAAAGCTTCCAAACTTGAAGTGCTTAATGCCCAGGTTGATTTGAATACTGATATTACTACGCTTCTGCGACAGCAAGAGTTGTATGCCAATACCAAAATTGCGTTGAACCAGATTTTAGCGCGAGATGTCATTACTGCCTTTAAAGTTATGGAATCTATTGTGGTTGATCCGACGCTATTGCTACCGGAATTGTCGGTTTTGGCAGCCAAACAAAATCCACAATTGCAAGCACAAATCATCAACAGTAGGGTGACCGAATTGCAGCTGAAACAGTTAAAAGGCAATCGGTATCCAATAGTCAAAGTCATTGGCGGCTATAATTTTGCCGATACACAATCAAGCATTGGCTTTACAACTCAATCTTCGTCAAGGGGTTTTAATTATGGGTTCAGCGCTTCAATAAATCTGTTCGACGGCTTTTCACAAAACAGGAATGAGAAAATCGCAAAAATTGATATTCAAAACGCAAAGGTAGCGGTTGATCAACAACAGTTAGCGCTCAACGCCGAGCTTGCGGCAGCCTATCAAACCTACCTGACCAACATGCAACTCGTCAATCTTGAAATTAAAAATGAAACCATTGCCAAACAAAATCTCGACATCACCTTGGATAAGTTCCGCATCGGCACCATTACAACTTTAGAATTCAGAACCGCACAATTAAATTACATCAATGCAAAAGTCCGCAACAGCAATGCTCAATTTCAAGCGAAATTATCAGAGATTGCATTGAGAGAGTTGGCTGGAAACTTGTCATTTTAGTTTAGATTTGATAATAAAATTAAGCGAAGCTACATATTGGAAATTAAACCAAGACAGTTATGTGCGAAACATCACGATCATGCACGGTATGTTGGGCTTTGTGATTTCGCTATTGTTAGTTTTTCGAACCAATACAGCTTACGACCGCTGGTGGGAAGGCCGAAAGTTATGGGGCAATTTAGTTAACAACAGTCGCAATTTCGCAAT
>JACMOK010000010.1 GCA_014378065.1 Flavobacterium sp. | reverse complement strand
TTGAAATTGGGAAATCAATTCTTTGGTTTCCTCTCGAGATCCATCATCTGCAATCAGAATTTCATTTGGCAAAACGGTTTGCAATAACACGCTCTTAAGAACCAATGTTAACGCTTGCGGCCAGTTGTAGGTGGCTATTAAAAGGGAACAGGTGGTTTTTTGCATCAGAAATTCATTTAAAATACGATTCGAAAGTAGGCGCCTCATTTGAATTAAAGAGTTTTAAAGTCTTAAACCATTGTCCGAAATTCTTTAGAAACAAATGCCTCCTGCTCACTTGAAGTTTTTGATCTAATGGAATATACTGCTTGATTTTTTCAAGATCTTTGGTGGGCAAATACCCCAATTTTTTCCAAACTGACGGATTCAAATAAAATACATCGCGCAATTCTTTGTAATTGTCTTGAGTGGCTTTACGCCATTTTTCAAAGAAAGAAGGGTTGATTTCAGCATTATGACCCCAATTGATAAATTTAAATTGCAATTCTGCTTCTGTGCGGGAGAGACATTCGTGCAATAAAATATTATCGGTATAAATGATTCTTTCTTTGGTTTTTCGCGCTACTTTATAATTGGGATAATTGGTAGCCAGCATCACTTTGGTTGGCTCCTCTACATACAGCAAACCTTCGTCAAGGTATTTGTATATATTGATCAGGTAACCCGCAATTTGTATGGGATTTTTTTCGGGTGTATTTAAGAAATGATCATGTTTCCGCAAGGTTTGAACAAACTTCTTGAAATCAATAAAAATTTCATCTGCGTCTATTTGAACCAACCAGTTTCCAATTCCCATTTGTTGCGATAATAAAAAGCGTTCCCGGCTGTCATTTTCTAAGGCAGTAATGGTTGGAACGTAAAAATCATCTCGATAAATCGTAATTTTTTTTTCGACATCAATTGCTATAAGCCATTCGAAAAAAGACGGTTCTATGTCAAACTTTTGACCGGACCAAGTGCGCAAATCTTTATCAATCGCAATAAAGATCTGATCTGCGCCTGCGTATACCGGCGGAATCGAGTTCCGCATTTTCTGATAGTCATACGACAATAAAAATCCGACTTGAATCTTTTTCATAATTTATTTTTTCGGTTTGGGCAGAAAAACCAATATCAAATTTAAAAATCCTTTGAGGAATTTCCATGCGAAGGGAAACTTTTCAATATAAAACAGTTGTTGCGTTCTTTTGGAGTTGAGTTTGCTTAGCACTTTATAATCTTCCGCAAATAGCGGAAAATATTTAGCAATCGTCTGCATCCGCTCTGAATCATGAATAGCGGAATATTTCGGATTTGAGGAAATTCCCGTAAAATCATAATCTGAAATAATCAGATCCAGATGTTTGTAAGGTACATTTTTCCCGCAAATCGTATAGATGAAAAATTCGCCGTCGGAATAAATCTTATACTCTTCGTTGTAATAAAAGTATTCTTTAAACAATGAGCGCTTTATAAAACACGACTGATGGCATAATGCTCCGGTATAAAAATACGAAAACGACAGCACATCGGGATACTTTTTATGGCGTTCAGAATTTGGCTTTTTGATGATCACATCGCCGTAGTAGATTCCGTATTCATTGTTTATTGAAGCATTGACTTTTTCAAGAACATCTTTGTCATGCAGTACATCGCCGCTATTGAGGAAAAGCACAAAATCGCCTTTTGCTGCGCGAATTCCTTTATTCATAGCATTGTAAACGCCTTTATCAGGTTCGCTAATCCAGTAATCGAGATGTGATTCGTATTGCTGAATGACTACTTTACCACCGTCAGTGCTGTTGCCGTCGATGACCAGAAATTCAAAGTTCTGCCAGCTTTGGGAAATAACGCTGTCGATAGTTTTTTTGAGACCTTCTTTGTCGTTATAATTGATAGTGATAATAGCTATTTTCTTACTCATTGCGCTCTTTTTAAATGGGCTTCATTAATCAGTTGCTTGATCAGCATTTGTGTTCTGATTTCGACCCCTTTTGTCTTTAAATGATATGGCGTATCGTAAATAAGGGAATTTGGAAACTTATAAGCGGCAGGATCGCCAATGACTTTGAAGCCGTTATTTCTATAAGCCTGCTCCACTTGTTCGATATTGTCGGCAAAGTTATCATAGGATTCATCCTGAAAAGCGGGAAAGCTAAGTATGACCTTTGCTCCTCTTTCGTTTGCTTTTGTTTCGAAAACTTTCAATTCTTTGATGATATCGTTATTAAACGCATCGGGCAACGGAAAGAAAACCAGCGTATTTGGCGGATGCTGCTCATCGCGTATATTGCAATCCCCGAATTTATTGAAGGCATTTCGCAGGTAAATCATGTTGTCATGGCTTTCTATGTATTCTGAAGGCCTGAATTTCGACAATGCATACTGCGGAAGAAACGGCGCTATATTTCTTAGTTGCTGCATTCTTAAATCAAATACATTGTCAATTTTGACATCAAGAATGGTACGCAACAATTCCTGCGCTCCATATGCGAAATTACCAAACAGTTGGTCATACTCCGGGACAATGACAACAACATCACCTTTTCGGATAAATTTAATGGTGTGGTCAAGCATAAAGACCAATCCGGTAGCGGCATGCACACCGGTGTTTATTGGGTATAATCCGAGAGAATCTTTAATGTGCTTAGAATTGATACTCACACTAATACTTGAGCCTCCAATAAGGATGAGTCGCGGTGCGGGTACATTTGCAAGTAGTGAATCTTTCTGAATTTCTGCAAACAACATTGATGTAGAGGCTCTCGGTGTTACAGGCAATAGAATGCCAACAATGAAAAACATCAACAATATAAGAAGAAACAAGGCTATTTTTTGCAGGAATTTTTTCATTCTTAGAACTGGAAATAAATGAATTGCTGACTGATACCTCTATATTCAAAAATAACGATTACAATCACGTAATAAAAAATCCACCGCAAGGGTTTTGGCCAATTGATTCCAGTTTTGGCAATGGCATATTGCTCTTCTCGCCCCAACCATTCCATGACAATAAAAGCAACAAGCAACCACACAGTAGAATTGGTGATGCCTTCGGGTTTCGAAAAAACGGAGATCGAAAAAATCTTTCCGATAAAGGCAAATGCATCGGTCAAATTGTCGGCTCTGAAAAATATCCACCCCAAAACGGTTAAAGAAAACGTAACCAGAATTGCACCGATCTCTTTAAAATTGGCAAAGGTCTTCCCCTGCGCTACGATATCGAGATGGTTTCTATTGGTACTGAAAAGAATGGAGGGCAGAATAAACAAGGCATTAAGAAAACCCCATACGATAAAAGTCCAATTGGCACCATGCCAAAATCCGCTAACCAAAAATATGATAAAGGTATTGCGTATGCGCATCCAAGTGCCGCCTTTGCTTCCACCCAGCGGAATGTACAAATAATCTCTAAACCAGGTAGAAAGCGAAATGTGCCAACGTCGCCAAAATTCAGCTATATCTCGAGAAAAATACGGGAAAGCGAAATTTCGAAGCAAATCGATTCCAAAAAGTCGTGCGGTTCCTAAAGCGATATCAGAATATCCAGAGAAATCCCCATAAATTTGAAAGGCGAAGAAAATGGCCGCAACGACATGGGTACTACCGGAATATTCGCTTGAATCATTAAATACCATATTGGCATAGATGGCGCAATTGTCTGCAATGACCATTTTTTTAAATAAACCCCACAAAATTTGTTTGAGACCGTCAACAGCATTTTGGGAATTAAATTGTCGTTTTCTTTGTATTTGAGGCAGTAAATGGGTGGCTCTTTCAATAGGTCCGGCTACTAACAAAGGAAAGAAACTCACGAAAACAGAATAATCGATGAAGTTCCTTTCTGGTTTGATACGGTTTTTATAGATGTCAATTACATACGACAAGCCATGGAAAGTGTAGAAAGAAATACCAACGGGCAAGATTACTTTTAAGGTCCAGACATCTGCTTGAAAACCGACAAGTGACAAAGCCTCAGCAAAAGAATCTGCGAAAAAATTAAAATATTTAAATACCCCTAAAAATCCTAAATTGATAGTGATGCTAAGCCAGAACCAGAATTTTTTTAGACCTTCCGATTTGGCATCGTGCATTTTTAGTCCGGTAACGTAATCCAATACTGTGGAGAATATTAAAAGGAATAAAAACCGATAATCCCAACAAGAGTAGAAAAAGTAACTCGAAATCAAGAGCAATAGGTTCTGAATCTTCATATTGCCTTTAGTTGCAAACCAATACAAGAGGAAAACTATTGGAAGAAATATCGCAAATTCTAAGGAATTAAAAAGCATAAGGCTGGATTATCGGTTTGTATGTATAGGTGTGTTTGGTATCAGCAGCAACAAATTAACAAATCTTAATTGAATCTTGCTATTAACGAAGTATCTTTTTATATTAGCTTAAAGACGAAATACTTCATTTTTGCAAATTTTTAGATAGCTTTAAAATATTTCTTCCGGGGACGATAAGTTGATTCTCACTTTTGTTAAAATACACTAACTTTTTTGATAGCGCCCTTTAAATCTTCTAATAGAAGTTGCGTGCGGTGATCAACACCCTTTTTGTTGAGATGGTACGGCGTGTCATAAAGCATATTGTCGTTAACCATATATCGTTCTGGGGATCCTATAATAGTAAGCCCCGTTTTCCGTAATTCGCTTTCTACAAAATTCACTTGGCCTATCGTTTTTACAAAAGAGGATTTTTGATACGGCGGAAATGATATATATAGTGTTGCCCCTTTCAATTTTACGGCATCGTTGAATTCGACGATCGCTTTGAGTAGGTCATAATTGAATTCGCCACCTTCAATATCATTAAACGGCTCTACTTTCTTGTGATAATTTATTTTCCAATGTGTAGTAGCATCTCCATATTGATTGTAGGCGTCTTTTGAGTAAATAGGATTCATTTTCAAATTGAAATATTGTGTAGGAATAAATTTGGACATTGCATATTTTGCAAGGTAAGGATAGGTTTTTAATAGCTGGTTTTTCCTGAGTTGGAAAAATATAGAAGGTTGCGAGTTGTCAAAAATCACGCGAAGCAACTCTTCCCCACCATCTGCAAAGTTGCCATACATTTGGTGATATTCTGCAATTAAAACAACGATGTCGTTTTTCTGGATGTACGGTAAATTGTGGTCCATCATAAAAAAAAGTCCAGTTCCGCCATGTGTCCCCGTATTAATCGGGTTACGATGAAGAGAATCTTTAAAAACCTGACTATTTAATCCGAAATTTATACTTGAACCCGCAATAAAGATGATCCTCGGCTGCTTCACATGAACCAACAACGAATCCTTGAAAGGCCTTGACGTTAGTAAATATTGCTTTGCAAGGGGAGTCGGCGGCAACAACATGCCGATAAAAAAAACCAGTGGCGGTATGAGAATAAAAAATAGTATTTTCCTTAATAAAACTTTCATATTAATTCTTTAAAACTGGAAGTAGAAAAACTGTACTTCATGCATAGGCTTAAACCAGAAAATAGCAAAAACGATTAACAGGTAAAAGGCAACTCTCAAAGGACGCGGCCACTCAAGACCCATTTTTTCGATAGCGAATTTATTTTCCCTCCCAATCCACTCTACGATAAGGAAAATGCAAACCAGCCACACTACGGCGTTTTGCATTCCCTCTGGTTTTGTAAAAAAGGAAAGAGAAAAACTATCGCCAATGTAAATAATCGCTTCAGTCATGTTCTTCGATCTGAAAATCATAAAGGAGAAAATAATCAAAACGAAGGTCACGAATATATGAAAAACTTCACGAAGTGTGGGGAGTTTCTTTCCGTAGGCTGCGATCTCTTTATGACCATTGTTCTTCATCAAGATCGCCGGTACCAAGTATAGTCCGTTTAATAGCCCCCAAAGCACATATGTCCATCCCGCACCATGCCAAAATCCGCTTATGGTAAAGACAATCAACGTATTCCTAATTTTCATCCACATCCCTCCCTCGCCTCCGCCTAGGGGTATGTATAAGTAATCACGGAACCAACTTGACAGAGAAATATGCCAGCGACGCCAGAATTCTCCCGTATCTCGAGAAAAATAAGGGTAGGCAAAATTCCTTAGCAGATCAATACCGAAAAGCCTCGCGGTTCCCAAAGCAATATCTGAATAACCAGAAAAATCACCATAGACCTGAAAAGCAAAAAAAGCTACGCCCGCCCAATGCGTACTTCCGGAATAGCTGTGAGGGTTTGAAAAAACCATATCCACGTAATACGCGCAATTGTCGGCGATAACAATTTTCTTAAACAATCCCCACAAAATCTGGCGCAGCCCATCCACAGATTGTTCGTAATTGAATTCCCGTTTGCGCTGAATCTGAGGCAATAAGTGCGTGGCTCTTTCAATAGGTCCGGCGACCAATAAAGGGAAGAAGCTGACGAAAACAGAATAATCGATAAAGTTTCTTTCAGGCTTGATGCGGTCTTTGTAGATGTCTATCACATACGATAAGCCGTGGAAAGTGTAAAAGGAGATACCGACCGGTAGTATGACATTGAGTGTCCAGAAATCAGCATGAAAACCTACCAACGACAAAGCGTTTGCCATTGATTCTGCAAAAAAATTGAAATATTTGAATATTCCCAAAAATCCTAAATTGACTGAAATACTAAGCCAAAACCAGAATTTTTTCATGCTTTCAGATTTGGCAGAGTGCATTTTGAGTCCGGTGAAATAATCGAGTAGCGTCGAAAAAACCAACAGGAATAAAAAGCGGTAATCCCAGCAGGCATAGAAAAAGTAGCTTGAAACCAGCAACAGTATATTCTGGATTTTCATATTTCCTTTTGTGGCAAACCAGTACAACAGGAAAACTATTGGGAGAAATATGGCAAATTCGATTGAATTAAAAAGCATAACAACGGATTATGGGTTTGTTTTTTTTGGTATGTTTTTACTTTTTTTATCAGCCAAACAAATTAACAAATCTTAATTGAATTCAAAAAATGGCATCAAAATGCGGGTGGCTTTGTTAGTCTATTTTTAAAACTGCGTTGGAATTGTTCCGGATGTTTTAAATGTGTTCCATCTACAAAATTACTTTCTTCTAAATAGACGATACTTTCAAAAAAACCAGCAAATTCAGATTCGAGATGGTTGTTTTTAATTTCCCTTTTATTGAGCGCTTCTACTGCTTTCTTTTTTTGATTGCTCAAAAGAGCTGAAATCAAAATCAATTTAAAATGATGGGCTTTTGCCAAGTCTGACATTTTGTGCAAATATACTGTCGAAATGGGCGAAAGGAAAGTATAGTTGACTTTGTCTGTAGATTTAAAATCCGGACTCCAATTGTTGGTCAAAATACAGGGATACCAAGCCAAACCGCTGTAAGGAATTTTTTCTACCTGACGCCGTGCGGTTTTGGTTAGCAAGGCAGCATTTTCATCTCTGTAGAAAGGTTTTACAAAATAATTGTAGGTAAAAATCTTATCCAAGTTGTTTTCAAAACTAAAAGGTGTAAAACAAATATAGGCCGTATCGATTTTGTTTCCAGCGGCTATATAGTTGTGCAGCAACACATATTGCCCAGCCATACTAATAGCTTGGTTGCACGCTAAAGAATTGATGGTATCATTATTTTCTGTATTGTCAAAAAGTTGCTTTCCAACACTATCGCCCAAAAGTACTTTCTTGGCGCTGCTTTTTTTGTGGCTCTTCTCAATAGAAACATAGACTTCGCTACCCAAAACCTTTTGGGTATACTTGTTTTTTTGAAGCAAATAAAACGATTTTACATGGAAAATACCAATAGTAATTAAAAGGAATATAAGCGTTTTAAGTAAGAAATCCTTCATTATTTTTGTTGTAAACGATCATTGTTACTACTTTACCGTCGTAAATCATCGGTAGGTCACTTGCTGGCATGATTGGGTTTTGGAAGGAACCAAAGCAAAAAATTGGAAAAACCTTTTAATAATTTCCACGGAATTCTAAATTGTTTTAAGTAGAGGATATTTTTTATACGTTTTGATTCTAATTCTTTAATTAGCCTGTAATCATCAATAACTGCTGCAAAATAATAGTTTAAGGCATACTGTTTCTCTGAATGAACCAATTGAAAATTTTTAGGGTCGGAAGAAATACCAGAAAAATCATATTCAGATATTATAATTCCGATATGTTTGTACGAAACCATTTTCACACATATAGCAATGATAAAAAATTCCCAATCGGAAGCTACTTTCAAATTTTCGTTGTAAAGCGATATCGAACTAAACAATTCCTTTTTAATAAAACTGCCTTGATGTGGTAGACTATTTTGTACAAAAAAACCCAAGGTCAATTTTTTCGGAAAAGTCCATTCTTCCATACGCTTCCTTTTTTTGTTCAAACAAATCAGATTCCCATAATAAATTCCGTAATCACCAGTCATCAATTCAACTGCTTTGGCCAAGGTGTCATTTTGGTAAAAACAATCTCCGCTGTTTAAAAAGAGTAAATATTCTGCATTTGACGCCAAAATACCCTTATTCATCGCATTATAAATACCGGTATCGGACTCGCTTACAGCGTATGTAATGTTATGTTTGTGTTGTTCCACAATTTCCTTGCTGCCGTCCGTACTATTGCCGTCAATTACAATGTATTCAAAATCAGAAAAGGTTTGATTTAAAATACTTTCAATGGTTTTTCTAAGGCCCTCTTTTTGATTGTAATTGATCGTTATAATACCTATCTTATGCATAAGTTAATATCCTTGATTAAGAAATTTATCTTGGTATACTTTTAAAATGCCGTCTTCCAATGCAATGGAATGTTTCCAACCCAAATTGTTTAGTTTGGTTGTGTCGGTCAATTTTCTTGGCGTTCCGTCGGGCTTTGTGATGTCAAAAACGATATCACCATTATAACCAACAATACTTTTAATTAAATACGCCAAATCCTTAATTTGTATTTCTTTACCTGTTCCTATATTAACGAAACTTTTGTCATTGTATTTTTGCATGAGATATACACAAGCGTTGGCCATATCAGATGCATGTAAGAATTCTCTTAAAGGTTTTCCTGTGCCCCAAACGGTTACTTCCTTTTCGTTCTTTATTTTTGCTTCGTGGAATTTTCTCAACAAAGCTGGTAATACATGCGAATTCTGTAAATCATAATTATCATTAAAACCATACAAATTGGTGGGCATCACTGAAATGAAATTACAACCATATTGGTCTCTGTAGGCATCACACATTTTTATTCCCGCAATTTTCGCGATGGCATATGCTTCGTTGGTTTCTTCCAAAACTCCAGTAAGCAGGTATTCCTCTTTCAAAGGTTGTGGGGCTAGTTTTGGGTAAATACAAGTAGAGCCTAGGAATAGTAATTTCTTTACTCCAGATTTGTAGCTTTGGTGAATGACATTACTTTGTATGAGAAGATTTTGGTAGATAAAGTCGGCTTTATACAAATCATTGGAAACAATTCCACCAACTTTTGCAGCTGCCAAGAATACATATTCCGGTTTTTCAGATTCAAAAAAGTCTACTACGGCTTTTTGATCAATCAAATTTAATTCAGTTGATGTTTTTGCTATAATATTATTATAGCCTCTGCTCTGCAAGTCTTTAACGATTGCGCTACCAACCATACCACGATGACCTGCTACATAAATTTTTGAATGGAATTCCATACTATCGAACTATTTGTTGTAATTTTTAAGGTATTTTTCTTTTTTGAAAATTTCTAAATCTGCATGCATCATTTCTTTTACAAGCATGTCGAGTGTATATTTTGGAGACCAGCCTAATTTTGTTTTGGCTTTTGTATTGTCGCCAATAAGTAACTCTACTTCCGTAGGCCTGAAGTAAGCGGGATCTATTCTTACTACAACTTGCCTAACTTTAAAGGCATATTCTGGATTAGAACTTGAAATCACGGTACCAATTTCGGCAATACCTTGTCCTTTAAATTCAAGTTCAACCCCTACTTCACGGAAAGACATTCTGATAAATTCTCGGACTTCTGTAGTGACACCTGTAGAAATCACGAAATCTTCGGGAACATCTTGTTGCAAAATCAGCCACATGGCCTCCACATAATCCTTTGCATGACCCCAGTCTCTTCTAGAATCAATATTTCCCATATATAAAATATCCTGCATTCCTAGAGCCATTTGTGCTACAGCACGCGTAATCTTTCTTGTCACAAAAGTTTCCCCTCGCAATGGGCTTTCGTGATTGAATAAGATACCGTTACACGCAAACATCCCGTAGGCCTCTCTGTAATTCACCGTGATCCAATAGGCATACATTTTAGCTACCGCATAGGGAGACCGAGGATAAAAAGGTGTTGTTTCTTTTTGCGGTACTTCCTGAACCAACCCATACAATTCTGAAGTTGAGGCTTGATAAATTTTAGTTTTTTTGGCTAAACCTAACAATCTAACCGCATCTAGAATACGCAAGGTTCCTATCCCGTCGGCATTTGCCGTATATTCTGGCACATCAAAACTAACTTTTACATGGCTCATTGCACCCAAATTATAAATTTCATCGGGTTGTGTTTCTTGGATGATACGGATTAAGTTTGTAGAATCGCTCAAATCACCGTAATGCAACTTAAAATGTTGGTTGTCTACATGCGGATCTTCGTATATATGATCAATTCGTTGGGTATTAAATAAAGAACTTCTTCGTTTTACTCCATGAACCATATAGCCTTTCGACAATAACAATTCAGCTAAATAAGCTCCATCTTGACCTGTAATTCCTGTTACTAAGGCTGTTTTCATTTAATTCGTGTATTTTATATATCGTTTTTTAATTCTTCTTCTAGTAACAAATCCAATGTTTCAAAAATAGTCAAATTATATTGCCAATTTAACTCTAGCTTCGCTTTTGTATTATCGCCAAACATATCTTCGATTTCTGACGGTCGATACAATTCGTTGCTGACTTGACAAGCCGTTTCCGGTATGCCTAATTTACTAAAAATGTAGTAGATTATGGCCCTTAAAGTTGTGGACTGTCCAGAACATATCAAATAATCAGATGCATTCTGCTGTTGCATCATCAAAAACATCGCTTGAACATAATTGGGTGCAAAACCAAAATCGCGTTTGATGTCGATATTACCAACCCATAATGTATCTTGTTTTCTTTTACTAATGCGAATGCTTTCTGAAATGATTTTTTTTACAAAAAAATTACTTTGTCTTAAATATGATTCGTGATTAAACAAAATACCGCAACTTACATGCATGTGATAACTTTCGCGATAATGTATGCAAGTGAAATGAGCCGCCGCCTTCGAGATGGCATAAGGACTCAAGGGATGCAAAATACTATCTTCGGTAATGGGCAAATCGTTGACACGACCAAACATTTCACTACTACTGGCCTGATAAAAACGAATGTTGGGGTCCACTACCTTAATGGTTTCTAATAAATTAAAAACACTTATAGTATTAAACTCGAAGGTCGCTATAGGGCTTTTAAAAGATTGATAAACTGAACTTTGAGCTGCTAGATTATAAAATTCTGAAGGTTGGTACATATTAAATAAATCTACAATAGCCTCCTTATCCAATAAATCAAAAGGCAGCAAAGTAATTCTGTCCTTGATTTCCAAATAACTGAGCCCAAAGGTATTAATCGGAAATTTTTCACGATACAAACCAATTACGGTGTAATCATGATTTAGCAACAATTGCGCAAGGTATGCACCATCTTGTCCCGTAATTCCTGATATAATGGCAGTTTTGTTTATCATTTGTTGATTGCCTTTTGGTACACTTTTAGACATTGCGCAGCGGTCTTCTCCCAACTGAACTTTTTAGCTTGGTGCAATCCCTTTTGAATATATTGATTTCTTAATGTGATATTCTCCAGTAAACTTGAAACCTTATTTTGCAGATCTTCTGCATTATTCAATTCAAAATAAACACCCGCTTCACCAGCAACTTCTGGAAACGAACTGTGATGGGCCAGTACTACCGGACACCCACAGACCATCGATTCTAAAACTGGGATTCCGAAGCCTTCATATTCAGAAGCGAATACAAAACATTGAGCCCGACTGTAATAAGACGCCAAATCATGATCTTCAAAGTTTTGTTGAATAAGTTGGCTCGTCAATTTCAATTCTCTAATCAAGAGCAATTCCTCAGTATTGAATTTATTTCCTCCAGCGCATACTATAAACAATTTAGAATTGCTTTTTAAAATCGGCGCCATCGCCTTTAAAAAAAAGTTAAAATTCTTATAAATGGACCTATTTCCAACAAATAAAATATAGTCCTCTGGCAATGAAATATTTGAAATATACCCCGTTTTGATACTATGCGAAAGATAAACTACTTCAATGATATTTGGATCTATAAAGGGATAAATGGTGATTATATCTTGTTTGGTGCTTTCGGAAATAGCAATAATCATCGTCGCTTTTTCCAGCAATAGTTTTTTGTTTTTAACCGTGACTAAATCGTGCGTAAAATATTGCGGAAATATCTCATGAATCATGTCGTAAACCGTCAAAATATTGGGTTTATCTCCTAAAAAATTCAAGAAATAAGGCGTGTAATACGTCGGAATGAAAATGTCAAAATCTCGTTTCTCAAGCGCTGCTAATGTCTTACGTATGTTTTTTTTCTTACTTTTTTTAACAATTTTCTTACGAATGAATTTCGGACACAGAGCCGATTCAAAAATTACGTTCCTGAAAGTCTTAAATAACAAAGCCTCTTTGAGATGTAAGTTGTCTGAATAAATAATTGGACAAACCATTTTGACTCCTTCCATCTTATTAAGGGCAAGATACAGCTCAGTATAATATCTAGAAATACCTCCGAATTTTTGTTCGTTAAAGGTTTGCGGATCGAGGAGTATTTTCATCTATAAATAAAATTTGCAGGTCTTTTATCACTAATATTGCAAAGGATTAATCCCGCAAAGGGACAAAGATATATTTTTTGTATAGATATCATTACCCTCATCAACTAAACATTTAAAATATGCAATGCAAAATATGCAGTAAGGCAACAGAAAAAATATTTGAAAAAACATTATTGCAGCGTTATAATACTGGTTTTTACAAATGTCCGAATTGCTCTTTTATGCAAACCGAGGAGCCAATTTGGCTTGAAGAAGCCTATCAATCTGCTATCACTTCACTCGACATTGGCTTATTGGGTAGAAACATTTACCTCACAAAAGAAATTTCGCTGCTCATTGAAAGTTGTTTCCCTAATGCCAAGACGATGGTAGATTATGCTGGCGGTTATGGTTTCTTGACAAGGCTTCTGCGCGATGCGGGCTTTAACTACTACTCGCAGGATGACTACTGTGAAAATATTTTCGCCAAAGATTTTGATGTAAAACCTGCCCCAGTCCAAAAATTTGATTTGGTAACAGGCTTTGAGGTCTTAGAGCATTTCAGCAATCCATTGCAGGATTTGGAAAAAGTTTTCCAATATGCCGATGATGCCATTTTCTCCACGGAATTGATTCCTGAAACAAATGCCAAAATCGAAAACTGGTGGTACCTCACGGAAGAAACGGGTCAGCATATAGCTTTCTATTCTCCCAAAGCCATGGCCATCATCGCCGAAAAATTCAATAAATTTTATTACTGCCGAAACAAAAATCTACATTTTTTTAGTTCAAAGAAACTTCAAACCGCTCAGGCCAATTTTGCGTTTAAAAATATCAACAAGAAGAAATTCCTTTTCGGATTCAAAAAGAAACGAATTAAATATTCTTCCGATAAGAAACCACTACTTAGTTCGGACTATCAATACATTAAAAACTTATTAAACTCCAAATAATTTGATTGATCAGGAAATTATTAACGCATCAGAAATCATTAAAAATGGTGGCATTATCCTATATCCAACCGACACCATATGGGGGATTGGCTGTGATGCAACAAACCCAGATGCAGTAGCAAAAATCTACAAACTCAAGCAACGTACCGAAACGCAGAGCATGATTTGTTTGATGAATGGTGAAAAAATGATGTACAACGTATTTAAAGAAATTCCTGAAGTAGCCTGGCAAATTTTAGACTTGTCAGAGAACCCGACAACTTTAATTTTAGACAATCCTCGCAATGTTGCAGCCAAT
>JACMOK010000077.1 GCA_014378065.1 Flavobacterium sp. | reverse complement strand
TAAATTTTCTTGAAAATGCCGATCGCTTTCACGGCGCTTGGCCGCATTGGATGGATGGAAATACCGGCAACGTCATTCCGTTTGGCACAATTGATAATGGTGGCGACCTGGTTGAAACTTCTTTTTTATGTCAGGGATTAATTTGCTTAAGAGAATATTTTAAAAATGGTACCCCCGAAGAACAGGCCCTTGCTCAAAAAGCAGATATGCTTTGGCGTGGCGTCGAATGGGATTGGTATACCAAAGGCGGAGAAAATGTTTTATACTGGCATTGGTCTCCCAACTATCAATGGCAAATCAATTTTAAATTACAGGGATATAATGAATGTTTGATTACTTATATTTTAGGCAAATCTTCGCCAACTCATCCCATATCAAACGAATGTTACAATCAGGGCTGGGCAAGAAACGGCAGTATTTTAAATCCTGCATTGCGTTATAATATCCCGGTTGTTTTCGATTACAACGGTGCTTCTGGAAATGTGGGGCCGATGTTTTGGTCGCACTATTCTTATTTGGGTCTGGATCCAAGAGGTCTTACAGACCAATATGCCAATTATTGGACCTTAACACAAAATCATGCTAAAATTATGCTTGCCTACTGTGTGGCAAATCCGTTGGGTTATGCTGAATACAGCGATAAGTGCTGGGGATTGACCGCCAGTTATACTCGAAACCCAGATGGATCAACGGGTTACGCAGCCCACCAGCCCAATAGTGATCGCGGTGTTATATCACCTACAGCAGCGCTCTCTTCTTTTCCATACACACCGGTGGAGTCAATGAAATTTTTGCGGTACCTGTACGAAGAACACAAAGACAAATATGTCGGTGTTGCGGGGCCTTATGATGCTTTTTCCCCACGTTTCAATTGGGTGACCAAAAGGTATTTAGCCATCGATCAGGGCACTATTATACCCATGATTGAAAACTACAGAACCGGAATGTTATGGAACTTATTTATGAGTGCGCCTGAAGTGCAAACCGGATTAATAGATCTTGGTTTCCATTCTACTCAACACGGTTTTTAATTTTAAAAAGAATGACTAATTTTTACAGGCTATTACCTAAATATTTTACACTAGTTGTCATTACTTTTTTAAATGTCAGCATTTCCTTTTCACAATCAGAGAAGAAAGGAACTATAGTTACGGAAATTACACAAAGGAAGCAATTGGGTTATGTATTGTACCTTCCTTTATTAGCTAAAGAAAAAAAACCTTTAATAATTTTTTTGCACGGCGACGGTGAAAAAGGAACTGATACCGAAAAAGTAAAAATTCACGGCCCGCTTAAATACCTTAAAACCAATACACTCGATGCTTACATATTAGCACCGCAGTGCCCGGAAAATGACCTTTGGAATACTGAAATTCTCTACCAATTAATTTCAAAAATTCTAAAAGAGAATACCAACATTGATTCCAGCAGAATTTACTTAACCGGACTAAGCTCGGGAGGCTGGGCCACTTGGAATCTCGCTTTCGCCCATCCTGAAATGTTCGCCGCTTTGGTTCCGATTTCAAGTTTTGTCGACCTGAATCAGATGGATGAGGCCTGCAAAATTAAAACCATACCTACCCATATTTTTCATGGCTTACTCGATGATGTGGTCGATGTAAGTTATGCAATTTCCATTTATAAAAATCTAAAAGCCTGCAATGCAACTGTCGAGCTGACCATTTTTGATGATTCAGGTCATGACAGCTGGTCGAGGGTTTATAATAACAAAGAAATTTACGATTGGATGTTTTTGCAAGTTAAAAAACCATAATGCAGACAAAATGAAAAATAAAGCAGCCTTATTTCTTTTTGCTTTTCTGGCGACTATGGCAATGAACGGTCAAAAGAACAAAACCAAAACGATTGCTCCGAAAGATATTTTTGTAGCCGAGTTGATGGCGAGAATGACGCTTGATGAAAAACTAGGTCAACTCAATTTGCCTACTTCAGGCGATATCACCACAGGTCAAGCCAATAGTTCAAATGTGGCAAAAAATATTAGCGAAGGCAAAGTAGGAGGGTTATTTAACATTAAATCGGTTCAGAAAATTAAAGAAGTTCAAAAAATAGCCATCGAAAAAAGCCGTTTAAAAATTCCGTTGCTTTTCGGAATGGATGTCATTCACGGCTATGAAACCACTTTTCCCATTCCATTAGGTTTGTCCTGCACTTGGGATATGGATTTGATAAAAAAAAGTGCGCAAATTGCGGCGCAAGAAGCAAGTGCTGATGGAATTAATTGGACATTTTCGCCAATGGTAGACATTTCTCGTGATCCGCGTTGGGGAAGGGTTTCTGAAGGTTCTGGCGAAGATCCGTACCTCGGAAGTTTAATAGCCAAGGCCATGGTGGAAGGATACCAAGGTGGTGATTTGTCAAAAAACAATACGATTCTTTCGTGTGTAAAACATTTCGCCCTTTATGGGGCGCCGGAAGCGGGTAGAGATTACAACACGGTAGATATGAGCCGGATAAAAATGTACAACGAATATTTTCCGCCTTACAAAGCAGCAGTTGATGCCGGCGTAGGTTCAGTCATGGCCTCTTTCAATGAAATTGACGGTATACCGGCAACAGGAAACAAATGGCTGATGACCGAGGTGCTAAAAAAACAGTGGGGCTTTAAAGGTTTTGTAGTCACAGACTACACCGGAATCAGTGAAATGGTCGACCACGGAATGGGTGATTTACAAACCGTATCTGCCCTGGCATTAAATGCAGGAATTGATATGGACATGGTGGCTCAAGGATTGCTCACTACTTTGAAAAAATCATTGCAAGAAGGCAAAGTCACCCAGGAGCAAATTGACCATTCAGTGCGCCTAATTTTAAATGCCAAATACGATTTGGGATTGTTTCAGGATCCTTACAGATATTGCGATGCAACCCGAGCCAAAACAGAAATATTTACTCGTGAAAACCGAGCGGAAGCGCGTAAAATTGCCGCCCAGTCATTAGTTTTATTAAAAAATAGCAACCAACTTTTACCTTTAAAAAAATCAGGTACGATAGCAGTCATTGGTCCATTGGCAGAGGCGAAAGAAAATATGGCCGGAACATGGAGCGTCGCCACCAAACAAGAAAATTCTGTTTCTTTAGTAGCCGGAATCAAAGCCGCAGTCGGAACTTCCGCTAAAATACTTTACGCCAAAGGAAGCAACCTCGATGATGATCTGGTTTTTGAGGAAAATGCCACGATGTTTGGCAAAACACTTCACCGCGACAACAGAAGTAAAAAGGAGTTGTTAGAAGAAGCCATAAACTTAGCCACCCAATCTGATGTCATCGTTGCCGCATTGGGCGAATCGGCAGAAATGAGCGGTGAATCGAGCAGCCGGACCAATCTTGAAATTCCACAGACACAAAAAGATTTATTGCAAGCGTTATTGCAGACAGGAAAACCCGTTGTATTAGTTTTATTCAACGGTCGGCCTTTGGTTCTGACGCAAGAAAACGAAACCGTTCCGGCTATTTTAGACGTATGGTTTCCAGGAAGTGAAGCGGGCTATGCCATAGCAGATGTGTTGTTTGGTGATGAAAATCCATCCGGAAAATTAACAGCTACATTTCCTAGAAGTGTTGGGCAAATCCCAATTTATTACAGCCATAAAAATACCGGGAGACCACTAGGCAATAAAGAAGGCAAATTTGAAAAATTCAAATCTAATTATTTGGATGAAAGAAACGAACCTTTATTTCCGTTCGGCTTCGGCTTGAGTTATACCGCTTTTGACTACAGCAACCTTAAACTATCGGCTACAAAAATCAATACTAAAGAAATCTTAAAAGTATCTGTTGATATTGCTAATACCGGAAATTTTGACGGCAAAGAAGTGGTACAATTATATACTCGAGATTTAGTTGGCTCGGTAACACGGCCAGTAAAGGAATTAAAGGGATTTCGCAAGATAGCCCTCAAAAAAGGTACAAAAACAACAGTTACTTTTGAAATATCCGCAGCCGATTTAAAATTCTACAATGCCGATCTGCAGTTTATAGCCGAACCAGGCCAATTTGAAGTATTTGTAGGCACCAATTCAGACACCGATTTAAAAGCAAAATTTGAGTTAGTTGATTAGTTTTATTTGCGTTTATTTCGGGAAAACCCTTTAGTGATTACTAGAGGGTTTTTTATAAAGGAAATGGTCTAATTTATATCTTTAGCAAAATTATTAATCATGAAAAATTTAATTCGACTCTGCTTTATCGTATTTCTGAGCAGTTTGAATGGTCAGAAAATTCAATCGCCTTCAAAATCAGTTACGTTAGATTTCAAATTAGCCGAGAAAGGAAAACCCAGTTACACCATAACCTATAAAAACAAGCCTGTTATACTTTCAAGTCTGATGGGCGTGTATCTAAAAGATCAGGCTGATTTGGCGTCGCATTTCAAAATCGATGACTCCAAAACCAGCACTGTCAGTGAAAGTTGGAATCCGGTACTAGGGGAACAATCAGTTATCGCGAACCATTACAACCAATTGACCATTCTTCTGACGCAAATGGGAACGGGAAGAAAAATGAATATAATTTTTAAAGCGTATGACGACGGTGTGGCGTTCCGATATGAGTTTCCAAAGCAAGAAGCGCTAAATTATTTTATCATTTCGGATGAAAAATCAGAATTTAACCTTGCTGGAAATCACAAAACATTTTGGTTGCCTGGAGATTACGACAGTCAGGAATATCCATATAGTGAAACGAAATTTTCAGAAATTAACAATGATAAGGTTGACAAAAATAATGGCATAGCGTTGAAATCCATTGGTGACAAGTTCCGTGTGCAATCGCCTTTAATGATGAAAACTGCTGATAATTTGTATCTCAATATTTTCGAAGCCGCGGTAGTAAATTATCCGGTAATGCATCTCGACGCGATACCCAACGAATACAGACTGACCTCCAATTTGGTTCCCAATGCCATCGGCGATAAAGCCTATCTCCAAACCCCTTGTGTTTCGCCATGGCGCACCGTGATGGTCAGCGATGACGCGAGAGATATTGTTGCCTCAAAAATGATTTTGAACTTAAATGAACCTTCGAAAATAGACGATACGTCTTGGATCAAACCGATGAAATATGTAGGTATCTGGTGGGAAATGCATGTTGGAAAATCGACTTGGGATTATGCCGGTTCGCAGAATGCGCAAAATGCCGCATCAAAAGAATTAATTCCGAGTGGGAAACATGGCGCCACCACTGCCAATACCAAGCGCTACATCGATTTTGCCGCCAAAAATGGTTTTGATGGTGTTTTAGTGGAAGGTTGGAATGTAGGTTGGGAAGACTGGTTTGGCAATTGGAAAGAAGAGGTTTTTGATTTTACCACGCCTTATCCAGATTTTAATATTGCCGAGGTAAATGCCTACGCCAAATCCAAGGGAGTAAAAATGATCATGCACAGCGAAACTTCGGGATCAGTGGCTAATTTTGAAAGACATTTGGACCGCTCGTTTGAAAACATGGTCAATTATGGCTATCCAGCGGTAAAAACGGGTTATGTGGGCAGAATTATTCCGCGTGGAGAATTTCACGATGGCCAAAGTATGGTCAACCATTTCAATTTTGTTGCCCGGCGTGCCGCCGACTATAAACTGATGGTCAATTCGCACGAAAGTTCGCGTCCGACAGGCTACAGCCGAACCTACCCAAATTACATCGCAGCCGAAGCAGCCCGCGGAAATGAGTTCAACGCTTGGAGTATCGGAAATCCGCCCATGCACGAAACGATCCTACCTTTCACGAGATTACTTGGCGGCCCCATGGATTACACCCCGGGCATTTTCGAAGTCAAAATGAGCCTGTATGACAAAACAAAAAAAGAACAAGTGCATACGACGTTGGCAAAGCAGCTGGCGCTCTATCTTACGATGTATTCTCCGTTACAAATGGCCGCTGACTTGCCTGAAAATTATGAGAAATATCCAGATGCCTTCCAATTCATCAAAGACGTGGCAGTCGACTGGAGTGAAAGTAAATATCTTGAAGCAGAACCGGGCGATTATATTACCGTAGCCAGAAAAGCCAAGGGAACCGAAAAGTGGTTCCTAGGCGCAATTACCGACGAAAATCCGAGAACCACCGAAATTAAATTAAATTTTCTTTCACCAAATAAAAAATACAAGGCTATCATTTATCAAGATGGTAAAAAAGCACATTGGCAAAGCAATCCCATCAGTTACGACATCAAAACGTTGGAAGTAAATTCCAACACCAAACTCAAATTAGTGCTGGCTCCCGGTGGCGGAACCGCCATCAGTTTTTTCCCAATCAATTAATTATGATCAAAAGCGCTCGCTTCTTACTTTTCCATTTATCCGAAGCCAAATTCCCGCTATGCCCTACAAGCACGAGCAGGAGTTGCGTTTTTTCTAGTCCAAAAAAGGAGCTCCTCAGGTCGCGCTTTTTAAGCCAGAAAAAATCGGACACTCCAAGATCGTGGCTTTTCAGTACTATCGGGGCTAGTGCATTGCTCTTGTTGTTCACCGTTTCAGTCGCCAACGCCCAACAGCAAACCTATTGCAATCCCATCAACATTGATTATGGCTATTGTCCTATTCCCGATTTTGTAACCCAAGGCAAGCACCGCGCTACCGCCGATCCGGGCATTACCTTTTTTAAAGGCGAATATTACCTTTTCTCCACCAATCAATGGGGCTATTGGCACAGTAAAGACCTGCTTGACTGGCAATTTATTCCTCGCAAATTCCTGCGTCCCGAACATAAAGTTTACGATGAATTGTGTGCGCCATCTTTATCATTTGTCAACGACACGCTACTTGTTGTGGGCTCGACACACGGAAGGGAATTTCCGATCTGGATGAGCACCAATCCCGCTAAAGACGATTGGAAAGAGCTTGTTCACCAGTCGGAAGCTGCAGCTTGGGATCCTTATATTTTCTGGGATAAGGAAAAAGATGAAATCTATGAATATTATGGTTCAAGCAATTTATACCCCTTATATGGTATCAAATTAAATCGAAAAACTTTTCAACCCGAAGGCGAACGGATTCCCGTATTGGCGCTCAATGACGACGAACATGGTTGGGAACGATTTGGAGAACATAATGACAATACCTTCTTGCAACCCTTTACTGAAGGGGCTTTTATGACCAAATACAACAACCATTATTACCTTCAATACGGAGCGCCAGGAACAGAATTCAGCGGCTATGCCGACGGCGTGTATGTAGGATCAAATCCGCTGGGTCCGTTTGAATACCAATCCCACAACCCGTTTTCCTATAAGCCCGGAGGATTTGCACGTGGTGCCGGACATGGGGCGACTTTCGAAGACGGTTTCCATAAATATTGGCACGTATCCACTATTGGTATCTCTACCAAAAACAATTTCGAGAGACGCATCGGACTTTGGCCGGCCGGATTTGATGCCGATGGTATTTTATTCAGCAATACCGCCTATGGTGATTACCCGACCTATTTGCCGGCACAGCAGAAAGACCATTTGAAAAACCATTTTCCGGGTTGGATGTTGCTAAATTACAACAAGCCAGTTCAGGTTTCTTCCACTTTGGGTGGTTTTCAATCGAATTTAGCAGTAGATGAAGATATCAAAACATATTGGTGCGCCAAAACTGAAAACAGGGGAGAATTTTTAATTTCGGACTTGGGAGAAAAAAGTTCGATTCATGCAATTCAAATCAATTACGCCGATCAAGACGTCACTTTAATGGGGAAGCCGGAAATGACCTCAGGTCACAAATACATTATTTACGCTTCAAACGATGGGAAAAAATGGAAAATCGTCATCGACAAAAGCAAAAACACCAAAGATGTGCCGCATGATTACGTAGAACTTAAAAAACCAATTGATGCGAGATTTTTAAAAATAGAGAACATTGAAATGCCCACAGGAAAATTTGCGCTAAGTGGATTTCGAGTTTTCGGAAAAGGATCAGGAGTAAAGCCAATGGCAGTTTCTAATTTTGTGCCGCTGCGTTCGGGTCCAAAAGTAAAAGGAGAACGCAGGAATGTATGGTTTAAATGGCAGCAAGAACCCAATGCGGATGGCTATGTGATCTATTTTGGCAAGTCGCCCGAAAAATTATACGGTTCCATTATGGTAAACGGAAAAAATGAATATTATTTTAATGGTCTCGACAAATCTGCGGTATACTATTTCCAAATTGAGGCATTCAATAATAACGGTATCGGACCCAAATCGGAAATCAAGAAAGCAGAATGAGTATTTGGGCCTTTTTTAAACACGCAAACGTTGTATTTATGATTAATTGGGCCTTAAGAAATCGATTTCGTTAATAACTTAATGAGTCGGCTGTTGTTAGTTCTTTTGATATCAATGTATATTTATAAAAAAAAATCTTTGTTTTCTGTCAGTATTATAATTTTTTAACCACTATTAACCAAAACTTATTAATTAATGGATTCAACCACAACCAAAACCAACAATTCAGCGCTGTACACCCTTATCACCGTTTTTTTCTTTTGGGGATTTATCGGTGCCTCGAACGGCGTTTTTATTCCCTTTTGCAAGATTAAATTTGGCCTCGACCAATTTCAAAGTCAATTGATTGATTTTGCGTTCTACGGTGCGTATTACATTGGTGCATTAATTCTTTTTATCCTGAGCAGTATGGCCAAGAGGGATATATTGAATGGTTGGGGCTTTAAAAAAGGAATTATTAATGGTTTATTAATTAGTACTTTCGGAGCAGCATGCATGATTTTCGCGGTAACTCAAGGAAGTTATCTTCTAATTTTGGCCGCTCTGTTTGTTGTGGCACTTGGCTTTTCTTTGCAACAAACGTCGGCACAACCTTTTGCTGCCTCATTAGGATCTTCGCATACGGCTTCCAACCGATTGAATCTGGCCGGCGGCATCAATTCTTTTGGCACCACCATCGGCCCCATCGTAGTTTCAATCGCCTTGTTTGGTGTAATTGCGGGTGCTAATCTCGAAGATTTTGCGAAGAAAGCGAATTCACTCGATAAAATGGAAATCCTGTATGTTTTCGTAGGAGGATTATTTCTGCTAGCGGCCGCCTTATTTTATTTCTCCAAAAAATTACCTTCCGGAAAGAGCGATGCCACTTTTGAACCCGCCAACAAAGCCATTACAACTTTAGTAACCATTACTGCGATTTTAATTGTCATTTTTGGCTATATATTTTCACGATATGAAGATTCTGAATTTATTACCCGTTTTCTTGAAAACAAAGAGGTTGATTATTTAGGCTTGGGCTTAACCATAGCCTCGCTAGCCGTTATCGTTTTTGGATTGTTGTTTGCCAACAGCGCGGCACAAAGAACACCCGAAGGTTGGGGCGCTATGAAATACCCGCAGCTGGTTTTGGGTATGCTGGGAATCTTCACTTATGTAGGGGTAGAAGTTACCATTCAAAGTAATTTGGGCGAACTATTAAAAACCAATGTCTTTGGAAACATCACCGGTTCTGCCTTGGCTCCATACATTTCTATGTATTGGGGAAGTTTAATGATTGGCCGTTGGGCAGGTGCTATTTCTGTTTTTAATCCGTCCCACAGTGCAAGAAAGATATTATTGATTGTGGTGCCTTACATCGCATTTGGAGTAGTATTATTTGTAAACCATATTTCTGGTCAGGATGTAACGCCGCTTTATGCTTATGCCGCCGTTGTTGCCTTTCAAATTGCGGGCTTTTTCTTAGGACAAGATAAACCCGCGCGAACCTTAATGATTTTTGGTATTATGGGAATGATTGCCATGGTGATCGGTTTATTGACCACAGGACAAATCGCCATTTATGCCTTTATGAGCGGTGGATTATTTTGTAGCATTATGTGGCCGGCTATTTTTGCTTTAGCTATAACTGGGTTGGGGAAATATACCTCACAAGGGTCGTCATTTTTAGTGATGATGATTCTAGGGGGTGGTATTATTCCACCTTTACAAGGTAAACTATCAGATATTATCGGAATTCACGAATCATACATTATTCCGGTCATTTGTTTTGCCTATCTCGCTTTTTATGGATTTACGGTAAAAGGTATTTTAAAGAAACAAAACATAGATGTCGAAGCAATAGAAGCGGAGGCGGCACATTAATTCTGTGATTCAAAGAATAAAGCCTGGCTGATAATTTTAGTCAGGCTTTATTTTTTTTGCAATATAAAATATAAAGTTAGTTTTAAAAAAAATACAGCGACATGAAAAAATTCACTTTTCTTTTTTTACTTCAATTTAGTTTAATTTTCGTCCAATCTATTGAATAAAAACGGTTAAAGGAAATATACAAATCAGCTTTAACGCAATCCAAATGCTATTCATCGCTTGACTACTTATCCAACAAAATTGGAAGCAGGTTATTTGGTTCAGAGAATGCGCAAAAAGCAGTTTTATACACCCAATCGCAACTCGAAACTTTAGTACTTGACCGCGTCTATCTTCAGGAAATGATGGTGCCAAAATGGGTAAGGGATGAAAAGGAAACCGCTTACATCATTGATGGAAAAACCAAATCTAACGTTCCTATCTGTGCGTTAGGCAACTCTGTTGCTATCCCGAGCCATGGTTTAACTGCAGAAGTTATCGAAGTGCAAAGCATCAAAGCATTAAGTGATTTGGGAACAGAAAAGATTAAAGGTAAAATTGTCTTTTTTAATCGGCCCATGAATTCAGAAAAGATTGAAACGTTCAAATCGTATGGTGCTGCGGTAGACCAACGGTATGCTGGTGCCAAAGAAGCTTCTAAATTTGGAGGCGTGGGCTGTATTGTCAGGTTTATGAGTTTGCGGTCGGATGATTTTCCGAATACTGGAAATCAAAGTTATGGCGATATTCCGAAGTCACAATATATTCCCACCGCTGCGGTTATTACCAATGCGGCCAATTTATTAAGTGAAAAATTAAAAAAAAATGCGCATCTTAAATTTTATTTCAAGCAATCGTGCAAGCAAATGGAAGAGGTTATATCTTATAATGTAATTGGGGAAATAAAAGGCAGCACGCACCCGGAAAACATTATTGTTGTCGGTGGGCATCTCGATTCGTGGGATTTGGCCGATGGTTCTCAAGATGATGGTGCTGGTGTGGTGCAAAGTATGGAAGTGACACATATTTTTAAAAATATAGGCTACCATCCTAAAAATACGATACGTGTGGTGCTGTTTATGAATGAGGAAAATCGAGGCAGAGGCGGGAATAAATACCAAGAGTTAGCGCAAAAAAATAAAGAAAATCACATTTTCGCATTAGAGAGTGACTCAGGTGCTTTTGCTCCAAGAGGATTTTCGTTTGAAACGGATAATGCCAATATGGATAAGATTTTAAGTTGGAAACCGCTTTTCGAACCTTACTTAATTCATTCTTTTACAAAAGGACATAGTGGTTCGGATATTGAAGCCATAACGTCAACAAAGATTGTCAAAGCAGGATTGAGACCTGATTCGCAGCGTTATTTTGATTATCACCACGCGGCGAATGATAGATTTGATACGGTTGATAAAAGAGAATTAGAACTTGGTGCGGCAACCATGCGGCACTGTTGTATTTAATAGATCAGAACGGTATTCAATAGCAACAAAAAGCCACTAAAATAGTGGCTGTTTGTTATTTGTAACGTTTGTCAGGTGTTCCGTCTTTTTTCAAAACTACCTTTGTTTGTTTTTT
Organism: Flavobacterium sp.; assembly: GCA_014378065.1. Classification (GTDB taxonomy): domain Bacteria; phylum Bacteroidota; class Bacteroidia; order Flavobacteriales; family Flavobacteriaceae; genus Flavobacterium. The sequence continues at coordinate 51 of JACMOK010000077.1, read as the reverse complement.
GTAGCGTCGGTCTGGCGTTCCATCCTTTTTCAAAACCACTTTGGTATCGGT